>JAKCAB010000133.1 GCA_021839785.1 bacterium
GGTTGCTCTCGCGACTGGGGCAACGCTGTCCCCTGTGTCGCCCCACACCCACGCCCGCCATGACTAACTCCCAACGCTGTTTCGCCTTCGGTTAGAAAACTGGGGAATGTCCTACTGGAAAGGGCACATTGACGCTGAGTGATTTATCACGCATGGTGGTTGGCACGCAGCACTTGCCCGGCCGGCAACCGCATGTGGGCACAAACAGCTAATTCTACCGAACGGCGAACGCTTTCGCGCAACGGCGTGTCCGGCCCCGTCTTTTGGCGGCGGCTGGCCAGCACCGCGCAGGAGCATGCCGCATTCGTGCGCGCCTTTCTCCGGTCGCCCGGCATGGTGGGGGCGCTGTGCCCCAGTTCGCGCGCGCTCGCCCGGGCGATGGTGGCCGGCAGCGACCTTTCCCGCGCCGATCTGGTGGTGGAATTGGGCCCCGGCACGGGCGCCTTTACGCGCGTGATTCTGGAGTCGATCGGTTCCCAGAGTGCCTTCGTGGCGCTGGAGTTGGACGAACGCGCGGTGCGGCATTTGCGGCAGCGGTTTCCGCAACTGGATGTCGCGCACGCCTCGGCCGAGGCGGTTCTGGAGCACGTGGCCCGGCTCGGCCGCAAACACGCGAACTACGTGGTCAGCGGGTTGCCTTGGGCGAACATGCCCGGGGAGATCCAGCAGCGGATCATGACGAACGTGGCGGAAGCCCTCGCTCCCGGCGGCGTGTTCACCACGATGGCCTACGTGCATTCGCGGCTGGCGCCTTCGGCGGTGCGGTACTGGCGGCTGCTCTCGACCTTGTTCCGGGAGGTGCGCGTCAGCGGGGTGGTGTGGTGGAACATTCCCCCCTCCTTGGTGTACCGCTGCGTCCGATAGCGCGCGCCCTCCTTGACCGGTCCTCCGCGACCGCTCCTTCCTGACTTCGTTTCCCCCGACAGCGTCCCGGCCACGCGCGGAATCTGGTTTTTTGAATGATACGAATACCTAATTATTGTATAGAAACAAGAAAAGGTTACTTTTCAACAAAACCCGGTTAGCGAAGCCGCGCCGGCGGTCCAGATTGTCTCCGAAAGCTGTTGCATCGCCGGTCGCGCGGGCGACCGGGAGGCCAAAACGGTATGGAAATCAAACGCACGATCAAGTACGAGGCCGACCGGGTCCTGGGGTTTGGACGCGAAGTGATGAGCGTTCCCGGATGCGAGGCGCTCGAGCACTGCATCCAATGCGGCACCTGTTCCGGCGTCTGCCCTCTGAGCATCTACATGGATTACACGCCGCGCCAGGTCATGGAGCTGGTGCGGTCGGACTTCAAGAACGAGGTGCTGCAAAGCCACACCATCTGGCTTTGCGCTTCCTGCTACGCCTGCACCACCGAGTGCCCGCGCCAGATTCGCATCACCGACATCATGTACGAGCTCAAGCAGCGGGCCATCCACGAAGGCGTGTACCCGAAGCGCTTCCCGATCCCCGTCCTGGCGGAGGAATTCACCAAGATGGTGCATGACCACGGCCGCATCTCGGAAACCTGGCTGGTCACGAAGATGTATCTGCGCACCAACCCGCTGGCCGCGCTGGGCATGGCGGGCCTGGGGATGAACCTCATGAAGACCGGGCGCTTCTCGTTGAAGCAGGACAAGGTCGAGCGCCGCGAGGAACTCGCCAAGATCATGGAGGCGGTGGACCACGAAAACCGAAAGGCCAAGGCATGAAGTACGCGTATTACCCCGGTTGTTCGCTCAAAGGGACCGGTCGCGCCTACGAGGAATCGTTGCTGCCGGTGCTGAAGCACTTGGGCGTGGAGTTGCAGGAACTCGACGACTGGAATTGCTGCGGCGCCACCGCGTACATGGCGGTGGACGAAGGCAAGGCCTGCGTCGCCGCCGCGCGCAACCTGGCGATCGCCGAAAAGACCGGCCTCCAACAGATGGTCGCCCCGTGCAGCGCCTGCTATCTGGTGTTGAACAAAGCCCAGCACTACATGCACGACTACCCCGCGATGCGGGAACTCGTGCAGCGGGCGTTGGGGGTCGTGCGGTTGAATTGTCACTGCGACACCCCGGTGCGACACCCGCTGGATGTGTTGCTCAACGACGTTGGCCTTGAGGCGATCAAGCAGAAGGTCGTTCGCCCCTTGAAAGGGCTGAAAGTCGCGCCGTACTACGGCTGCCAGATCGTCCGGCCTTACGCGACGTTCGACGATCAGGCGAACCCCACCTCGATGGACCGGCTGCTGGAAGCGCTGGGGGCGACCGTTGTCCGGTGGCCGCTCAAGACCAAATGTTGCGGCGGCAGCCTCACCGGCACGTTGCCCGAGGCCGGCTTGCGCTTGAGCTACATCCTGCTCAAAGAAGCCATCAAACGCGGCGCGGACGTGATCGCCACCGTCTGCCCGCTCTGTCAGTTCAACCTGGACGCTTACCACCCCAAGATTGCCGCCCGGTGGGAACCGGTGCCCATTCCGACCGTGTATTTCAGCCAGCTCATGGGCTTGGCGTTCGGGTTGCCGGCCGATCAGGTGGTGCTCAACCGCGGGATGGTTCCCATGAAACCGCTCGCGGCCACGACGGCATGAACCCACAAACTCCGTTTTTCCCGTGCGAACAGGCGAAACCATGAGTGCCAAGAAGGAAGAACTCCGGATCGGGTTTTACATCTGCCACTGCGGCCACAACATCGCCGCCATGGTGGACTGCGCCGCGGTCGCCAGGTACGTCGAGACGCTCCCCGGCGTGGCGCTCTCGCGCGACTACAAGTACATGTGCTCCGACCCCGGCCAGGAGCTGATTCAGCAGGACATCCGCGAGCACCGGCTCAACCGGGTGGTGGTGGCTTCCTGTTCGCCGTTGCTGCACGAGCACACGTTCCGCGGCGCGACCGAAGCCGGCGGGCTGAATCCGTTTTATTTCCACATGGTGAACATCCGGGAGCACGACTCCTGGGTGCACACCGACCGGGCCGAAGCCACCGAAAAGGCGAAGGCGCTGGCCCGGGCCGCCATCCAGCGGGTCGCCCACCACAAGGCGCTCGAGATCAAGAAGGTGGAGATTCACCCGGACGCGCTGGTAGTCGGCGGCGGCATTGCGGGGATCCATGCGGCCCTGACCCTCGCCAACGCGGGCAAGAAGGTCTATCTCGTCGAGCGTGAGCCCAGCATCGGCGGGCACATGGCCAGGTTCGACAAGACCTTTCCCACCCTCGATTGCGCGGCGTGCATCCTCACGCCGAAGATGTCGGAGGTCGGTTCGCATCCCAACATCACGCTGTGGACCTACTCCGAGGTGACCAAGGTGGACGGCTTCGTGGGCAGTTACACCGTGCAGGTCAAGCGCAAGGCGCGCTACGTCAACGAGGATCTGTGCACCGGCTGCCAGGATTGCATCGCCCACTGCGTGTTCAAGGAGCCCAAGTTCGAGGACGAGTTCAACGAGGGCCTGGGCCGGCGCAAGCCGGTTTACATTCCGTTCCCACAGGCGACTCCCCAAGTGGTGCTGATCGACCCCGAGGTCTGCCTCAACTTCAAGCGCAACAAAAACCCCGACGGCTCGCCGATCGTGAGCGACAAGTGCAAGAAAACGTGCGTCGAGGCCTGCGGCGAAAAACACGCCATCGACTTCACGCAGAAGGATACCGTTCAGGAAGTCAAGGTGGGCACCATCATTGTCAGCACGGGCTTCAAGACCTTCGACGCCGGGCGGGTGCCGGCTTACGGTTACGGCATCTACAAGAACGTCTATACTGCCCTCGAGGTGGAACGACTGGTCAATGCCTCCGGCCCGACGGGTGGCGAGGTACTCCTCCGCGAGGGCAAGCACGCGGACGGCTCACCCAAGACGCCGAAGTCCATCGGCATCATCCATTGCGTCGGATCACGCGACAAGAAGACGAACCTCTGGTGCTCGCGCGTGTGTTGCATGTATTCGCTGAAGCTGGCGCATTTGCTCAAGGAGCACACCGACGCCGAGATTTACAACTTCTACATCGACATGCGGACGCCGGGCAAAAGCTACGAGGAGTTCTACAACAAACTGCTCGAGGAAGGCACCCACTTCATTCGCGGCCGCGTCGGCGAGGTCACCGATTGGGCGATGACGCCCGAGGAGGAAGGCAAGCTGGTCATCCGCGTCGAAGACACGCTGGCCGGCGTGGTCCGCCGCATTCCGGTGGACATGGTGGTGCTGGCGACCGGCCTCGAACCGCAGGCCGACGCCGGCGAGGTGCGGCGGCTGTTCAACATGAGCTGCGGTGGGGACGGCTGGTTCCTCGAACGCCACCCCAAGCTGGCGCCGGTCAGCACATTTACCGATGGCGTTTTCCTGGCCGGCTGCTGCCAGGGCCCGAAGGATATTCCCGATACCGTGGCCCAAGCCGGGGCGGCGGCGGCAGAGGCGATGGCGCTCATCGACAAAGGTTACATCGAGCAGGAGCCGAACACCGCGCACATCCTCGAAGACGAGTGCTCCGGCTGCAAGTCTTGCATCCCGCTGTGCCCGTACACGGCGATCCTCTTCGACGAAGGCCGCCAGAAGGCGTACATCAACGAGGCGTTGTGCAAGGGGTGTGGCACTTGTGTGGGCTCCTGTCCGTCGGGCTCGATCGTGCAAAACCTCTTCGAGGACAGCGAAATTTTCAGCGAGATCGAGGGAGTGCTGGCCTATGACTAAGGAATGGACGCCACGCATTGTGGCCTTCTTCTGCAACTGGTGTACGTACACCGCCGCGGACTTGGCGGGCGTGTCGCGGTTGAAATACGCCTCAAACGTCCGGGTCATCCGGCTCATGTGCTCCGGGCGCGTGGACCCGCAGTTCATCCTCGAAGCGCTGGCCAAAGGCGCCGACGGCGTCCTGATCGGCGGCTGCCATCCGGGCGACTGCCATTACGTCGAAGGCAACTACAAGATGCTGCGCCGCTTCGAGCTCCTGAAGCGCTTGCTGGCGGACATGGGCATCGAGGAACGGCGCGTCCGCCTCGAATGGATCTCCGCCGCCGAAGGCGAGAAGGTCAAGACCGTGATCAACGAAATGACCGCGCAGATCAAGCAGCTCGGCCCGCTCGGCATCCCGCAGAAGTTCGCGACCTGGGACCAGGAAATCGCCCACCTTGCCGCGGAACTGCAAACCCGCGATGCCGCCTTGGGTCCTTGCCCCACCCACACCCACGCCGCCCAACCCCAACCGCTGGAGGCCGTCCATGTCTAAACCCAAAGTTGCGTTTTACTGGTGCGCCTCGTGCGGAGGCTGCGAGGAAACCGTCGTCGATCTCGCCGAAGACATCCTCGGCGTGGTCGAGAAGGTGGACATCGTCCTGTGGCCGGTCGCGATGGATTTCAAATACAAGGACGTCGCCGCGATGCCGGACAAGTCGATCGTGGCCACGCTCCTGAACGGCGCCATCCGCACCTCCGAACAGGAGGAACTGGCCGTGCTGTTGCGCCGCAAGAGCCAGTACTTGATCGCTTACGGGGCGTGCGCGCAGTTGGGAGGCATCCCGGCGCTGGCCAACCAGTTTCCGCGCGAGCAGATCCTCAAATTCAATTACGAGGACTGCCCGTCGATTGTGAACGAGAAACGGACGCGGCCGCAGGTCCGCTTCGAGGAAGCCGGTCGCACCCCGCATCTGCCCGAGTTCCGGAACGTTGTTCGCACGCTCGACCAGGTGGTGGACGTGGACTTTTACATCCCCGGTTGCCCGCCGACGCCGAAGCTGACCAAGGCCGCCTTCGACGCATTGCTCAGCGGCAAGCTCCCGCCGAAAGGCTCCGTGCTGGCGCCGGACATCGCGCTCTGCGACGAATGCGAACGCAAGGCCACCAAGCCGGCCAACGTGGCGTTCACCGAATTCAAGCGCCCGCACCAGGTGCTCGCCGACCCGACCAAATGTTTTCTCGCCCAAGGCATGGTCTGCATGGGGCCGGCGACGCGGAGCGGTTGTGGCGCGGCCTGCATCAGCGGAAACATGCCGTGCACCGGCTGCTTTGGGCCGACTTCGCGGGTCCGCGATCAGGGCGCGAAAATCCTTTCTTCGCTTTGCGCCAACGTCGAAGCCAAGGACGAGGAAGGCATCCGGAAAACCCTGGCTGGCATCCCGGATCCCGTCGGCACGTTTTACCGCTACGGGCTGGCGAAGAGCATTCTGCGGCGTAAAATCGATTTGGCGATGACCGGCAACGGCCATTGAAGTGCTGACCTATGGAACCTGCAGTCAAACAAGTCTTCAATCAGGGGAACCTCCGCGCCAACGCGGCTTACCAGGCCAGCCGGCGCAACGTTACCATCGACCCGATCACCCGCCTCGAGGGCCACGGCAAAATCGACATCTACTTGGACGAGAAAGGCGACGTCGAACGCGCTTACATGCAGGTGCCCGAGCTGCGCGGCTTCGAGGTGTTCAGTCTCGGCCGGCCGGCCGAGGACATGCCGCAAATCACCAGCCGCATTTGCGGCGTCTGCCCGACCGCCCATCACATGGCCTCGACCAAGGCTTTGGACGATCTCTACAAAGTCGAGCCGACCTCGGCGGGCCGGAAGATTCGCGAGCTGGTCTATAACACCTTCGTCCTCGAAGACCACGCGCTGCACGTCTTTGTGCTGGGCGGGCCGGACTTCATCGTGGGACCGGACGCGCCGCCCGCCGAGCGCAACATTGTCGGCGTGATCGGCAAGGTCGGCCTCGAAGCCGGCAAGAAGGTCATCGGCACGCGCAAACGCCTCCGCGAGTTGATCGCTTATTTCGGTGGCAAGGTCGTGCATCCCGTCCTGGGTTTGCCTGGCGGCGTCAGCAAGGCCTTGAATCCGGCCGACCTCCCGAAGTTCCAGCAGCTCGCCCAGGACGGCGTCGAGTTCGCCCTGTGGACCCACGACGTGTTCAAGCAGATCGTGCTCGGCAACCCGGACTACGTGAAGCTGATCACCGCGGACGCCTTCACTCACCAGACTTGTTACATGGGCCTGGTGGACGAGCAGAACCGGGTCAATTTCTACGACGGCAAACTCCGCGTGGTGGACTGCCGCGGCCAGGAAGTCTGCAAATTCACCGCCCAGCAATACCGCGAATTCGTGGCCGAACACGTCGAGCCGTGGAGCTACATGAAGTTCACCTTCCTGAAGCAACGCGGCTGGCAGGATTTCGTGGAAGGTCCGGACACGCCGATTTACGCCGTGGGGCCGCTCGCCCGCCTGAACGCGGCCGAGGGCATGGCCACGCCGAAGGCCCAGGCGGCCTATGACGAATTCTACAAAACACTCGGCGGCCGGCCGGTCCACCATACGCTGGCCACGCATTGGGCGCGCGTCATCGAGATGATTTACGCGGCCGAGCGGATCGAGCAGTTGATCCACGATCCCGAGATCACCAGCCCGGAGGTGCGCCGCGTCCCGACGCACGTGCCCAAGGAAGGCATGGGCGTGATCGAAGCTCCGCGCGGCACGCTGTTCCACCATTACCAGACCGACGACCGCGGTGTGATGACGATGGCGAACATGATCGTGGCCACCGGCAACAACGCGGCCCGCATCGCCATGAGCGTCGAGCGCGCCGCCAAGGGCTTGATCCGCGGCGTCAAGGACGCTGCCCAGGTGCCCGAAGGCTTGCTGAACAAAGTCGAAATGGCGTTCCGGGCTTACGATCCCTGCCTGGGCTGCGCCACCCATTCGCTGCCCGGCAGCACGCCGCTTCGCGTGAAGATCTATGATCGCCAGCGGCGGCTTTTGTGCGAGCAGGTGCAGGGTTGAGGCTCGTGCGGGCACGGGGCACTGGCCGTTTTCTCTGTGAGTGGTGTTGTGAGTTATTGTGAGTTGGGTACGGGTAAGGCGGCTGCGGCATTACCGGCAACGGTATCGCCGTGGCCGCCTTGCCACGCCGGGACACCTCCCGCACCTGTGCTCGTCTTGGGCCTTGGCAACGCCATCTTGTCCGATGACGCCGTGGGGCTTCACGTGGCCCGTGCGCTTCGCCGTCGGCTCGAACCCGAGGAAGACATCGCCGCCGTGGAAGTCGAGGAAATGGGGCTTTCGCTCCTCGATTACATCGTGGGCTGTCGCGATCTGGTGATCGTGGATTCCATCCAGACCGGGCGCGTGCCGCCGGGTTGCCTCCACGAAATCGACGGCGACGACAACCTCACGCGTCGAAGCGCTTCGCCGCATTTTCTCGGCGTCGGTGAAACGATCGCCTGCGGACGTCTGTTGGGTCTGGCCATGCCCCGGCGTGTCCGCATTTTCGCAGTCGAGGTGAACGATCCCTTCACACTGGGGGAATCGCTGACCCCACCGGTCGCCGCCGCTCTCGACAGCGTGGCTGACCGCGTGCTGGCCGCCGCGCGCGCGCTGGCCACCGCGTGACTGGCCACGGCGTTCGCGGGCGGGGCAGGCCGCGAACCTCAAGCCGGGCAATTCGCCCCGATTCCGTCCCCGTCAGATTTGTGCTTCCTGGCGTTTCGTTTTCAGCCACGCCGCCTGGCTGTGCTTGGTCGCTTTGCGCTTGCTGTGCCGTTTGCGGATTTGCTGTTCGATCTTCTTGAAGACATTGTCGATCGCCAGGTAAAGATCGCCCTTGGTGTCCTCGGCGAACAGGTCCGGCCCACGCACCCCCAGGCGGAGGGAGCAACTGAACTGCTTCTCCGGCGCCTTGGTCTTGTCGTGCACCAAAATCACCCGCGCATCCACGGCCCAGCGGTCCAAGTGCTCCAGTTTGTCGATCCGGTCGAGGATGTGATCCTCGATCGCCTGGGTCAGCGTGATGTTCTGCGTGGACAGAATAAACTTCATGGCCAAAAGATGCCGTCCTCGCCAGCAAAAGCCAGTCAAAGCTGGCATGAAACGGCTTCGTAAGGCTTGGGGGCCGGCACGAAAATGGATTCGCTGACCGCACGGTTGCGCCGGATTCAACCGGGCTTCAGCGCCTTGCTCGCGATGTCGCGGCGGAAATGGGCTCCCGCGAATCGGATTTGTTCCACCGCCGCGTAAGCCGCCGCGCGGGCTGCCCGCAGATTAGCCGCCCAGGCGGTCACACCCAGAACGCGCCCGCCGTTGGTCACAACTCGGTCGCCCGCGAGCTTCGTGCCGGCGTGGAAGACCTTCGTGTTGGGAAGGGCGGCCGCAGCTTCCAGGCCGGAGATGGGTTTGCCCTTCGCGTAGCTGCCCGGATAACCGCCCGAGGCCATTACCACGCACACGCTGGCCATCGCGCTCCACTTGAGTTCAACCTGGGCGAGCGTCCCGCTCACGCTCGCGTCCAGGAGTTCCACCAGGTCGTTTTCCAGGCGCGGCAAATACACCTGCGTCTCCGGGTCACCGAAGCGGGCATTGAACTCGAGCACGCGCGGGCCGTCTTTCGTGAGCATCAAGCCCGGATAAAGCAGGCCGCGGAAGTCGATGCCCTCGGCCGCGCAACCTTTAAGCCAGGGTTGGAGGATGTCGCGGTAGGCCATCGCCAGGTGCGCGTCGGTGAGGAACGGGGTGGGGGAGTAGGTGCCCATACCGCCGGTGTTCGGACCGGCGTCGCCGTCGAGCGCGCGTTTGTGGTCTTGCGAAGTGGGAAAGAGCTTCGCGGTGGCGCCGTCGCAAAGCGCGTGCAACGACACCTCGGTGCCGGCCAGCAATTCTTGAATCACCACGCGCGCCCCCGCCTCGCCGAAAGCCCGCTGCACCAGAATTTCCTCGAGCGCCGCGTCGGCTTGGGCCATATCGCGACAAATGAGGACGCCTTTGCCCAGCGCGAGTCCGTCGGCCTTCACGGCGCAACGCCCGCCCAGCTCGGCTGCGAAGCGCGAAGCCGCCCGCGCGTCGGTGAACACGCCGGCCTTCGGCGCCGGGATGCCGTGGCGTTCCATGAACTGTTGGGCGAAGACCTTGGAAGACTCGAATTGCGCCGCCACGCGGTTCGGTCCCCATGCGCGCAAGCCGTGTTGCCGGAACAAATCGACAATGCCTAACGCGAGCGGATTATCCGGACCGACCACCGTGAGGTCGGGCTTTTGGTCCTGCGCGAAGGCGAGCAACCGGGGCAAATCCTCCGCGCCGATGGCCACGCAGGCCACGGGCGAGGCGTTGCTCGCGAGACGTTCGGACGCGATGCCCGCGTTGCCGGGCGCCGCCCACATCTGGGTCGCGTGCGGCGACTGTGCCAGCTTCCACACCAAGGCGTGCTCGCGCCCGCCGGATCCGATGACGAGAATTCTCACCGCCGCGAATTGAACCCGAAACTGCCGCCCCGACGCAACGGCAAGCGAACCGCCACCGTTTCCGTGGCGGTCTCTTCCCGACTAATGGAACAATATCTGTATCAATTGCGACAAAAAGTGTGCCATTTCGGGGCTTGGAAAATCCCGAGTGTCCGGCTTCCTGGCAAGTTTGCAGATGGCTCCGGTCGTTGCCGCTAGGGCGCTTTGGCGTCGGACAAAGTCAGCCGCACCGTGGCGTGCGCCGTCTCGCCCGGTTGCAAATCGCGTCCGAACTGGGAGAAATAGACCGAGAAATGCCCCTCGGTTTGGTGCGGCAACGCGATGGCGAAAACCACCCTCGCCGGCGCTTGAAGCGTGGCCGTCAAACCCAGATTCGGCGCGCGGCGCTGGGCCTCCGCGGTCGGCCCGGCGAACTCGGCGGGGAACGTCCACGCCACCGGGTTGGGTTCGAGTTTCCAGCGTCCGTCAACCGCGAGTGCGCGCGCCGCCGGATCGCGCAGGTACATCTGCCAATCGCCTTTGTCCGGCGTGGCCGCGATCAGTTGGGTGCGCCCGCCTGCCTTCACTTTGACCAGCGCATTGGTGAACGCCGGCGCGAAGTACGACGCGAGGAACGATTCGAAGCCGGACAATGCTGCCTTCGCCTCGACCACCGTTTCCACTTCGATCGTCGCCGCGCTGGCCAAACGGTACGTGGCGCGCAGGGCGAACGGTCGGCCTTCCGCTGCTGGCCAGCGGACCTCGACCCGGCCATCGTCGAGCAACGCCGCCGTGCTGGGCCAATCCCACGCGCCGCCGCCGTAGCGTTTGCCGGTGGTGAACACCCGGTAGTGACTCAAGAGTCCATTGCTTCGGTCCAACCGTGCGCCTGTTGGCACGTGCACGACCTCGGTCAAGCCGAGCGACTTGCCATTCGCATGCAGCCGCCCGCGCAAGACGCCGGTGTCAAACGTGAAGCCGCCGTTGTCGTCGGGCTGAAAACGGAGGCGGACCTGCTCCGCGGACAGTTGTGCCAGACGACGCCGGTCCAGGTCGCCCCAGGCAGTCTTCGTTCGACGCAGGCTGACCGCAGCGTCGGCAACGAGGCCGTCGGAGCCAAGGGTCTTGGCCGAACTGGCCCGTGCTTCGCTCGCTTGGTGAGTAACCGTTGTCGTGGCCATTTGCTTGGTGAGCAGAGCCGGCTTTGGCGGGGCAGGGGTGGTGGCGCAGACAGCGGAGGCGAAGGCGAGAAGCGCGGCGAGGTAATAGGGAGATTTCATGCCAGCAAAATTGCACTCGACGCGGCGGCTGTCAGCCTCGATTTTGCTCCGCTTTGCCGGCGGTTCGCGCTCGCCTTGTCAGCCAGCGGACCGCGCCTTATTTTGGCCAGGCATGGCCCCGCTTTCGGAGAAATTCCGCCCCGCGTGGCCTGCAGTTTCCAGCACATACGATGAAGACCCGATCGCTCCTCGCCGCCGCTGCGCTCGCGTTCACGGCAAATGGCGTTTGCGCGCCGCGCCAGATGGAAGCCCTCGGCCGCGGCGTCGTGGCCATCCAACAAGCGGACGGCAAAGTCTTCGTCAGTTGGCGCTTGCTGGGTACTGACCCGGACACGGTCGCGTTCAACCTTTACCGCGCCTCGGGTGACCGCGAGGCCACGCGGCTGAACTCCCAGCCGATTACGAACGCGACGTGCTTCGTGGACGACTCCACCAAACCCGGCGAAGCGAGCGCTTACTTTGTGAGACCGGTGCTTGCCGGCCGGGAAGGCGAAGCCAGCGCCAAGTTTGTCGTGGCAGCTGATGCGCCGAAGTCGCCTGCAAAACCGCCGATGGCACGGTCGATGGCGCCGGCAAGGTGATCGGCGAGGCGACCGCGGATTACGCGAGCAAGTCGGGGCGCACGGAAGGCAAAATCCTTACCGGCCCGGAATATCTCACGGTTTTCGACGGCCGCACCGGCGCCGCGCTGGCGACGACCGATTACCTGCCGCCGCGTGGCCGCGTCGCGGACTGGGGCGACGATTACGGCAACCGCGTGGACCGCTTTCTCGCCTGCGTGGCCTACCTCGACGGCGAGCGGCCGAGCCTGGTGATGTGCCGCGGTTACTACACGCGCACCGACTTGAGCGTCGGCGACGTGGACGGCGACGGCCGAGACGAGATCGTCTATGGCGCCTGTTGCATCGACGACAACGGCCGCGGGCTGTACTCGACCGGCCTCGGCCACGGCGACGCGCTGCACCTGTCGGACATCGATCCCGACCGGCCCGGCCTCGAAGTCTTCGACATCCACGAAAAACCGCGTCACCCGCACGGCGCCGAACTGCACGACGCGCGGACCGGCCAGATCCTTTGGAGCAAGGCATCGCCGAACGTGGGCCGGGGTGTGGCGATGGACATCGACCCGCGCCAGCGCGGCTACGAAATGTGGGCCGCCGGCGCGGGACTGGGCGGGGTTTGGTCGGCGCGAGGCGAGCCGCTTTCCGAGTGCAAGCCGCGCCCGTGCAACTTCGGCGTCTGGTGGGACGGCGATCTGCTCCGCGAACTGCTGGATCGCACCGCGATTTCAAAGTGGAACTGGCAGGATGGCATCGAGACCCGGCTGCTCACGGCGGAAGGTTGCGCCGCGAACAACGGCACCAAAGCCACGCCCGTCTTGTGCGCCGACATCCTCGGCGACTGGCGGGAGGAAGTGATCTGGCGCACCGCCGACAACCAGGAACTGCGCATTTACACCACGACGATCCCGACCCGGCATCGCCTCCGCACGTTGATGCACGACCCGCAATACCGCCTCAGCGTGGCCTGGCAGAACGTGGGCTACAACCAGCCGACCCAGCCGGGTTTCTACCTCGGCGAAGGCATGAACCCGCCGCCGCGCCCCGACATCGTGACCCGGTCGGCGCCTCGTTGACGCGCGAGTTAGCGGCAGGCAAATGCAATGGGCCGCGGAGACGCGTGAGCTTGCGCCGGTCGGGCCAATCGCGGTTGCGTTTCGCGTCCAGTTCCGCCTTGCGCGCTTGCCGGGCCGTTTTAACCTCGCGCAGCAAACGATGAACTACCGCATCTCCAAGCAAGCCGCCTCGCTCTCGCCTTCGCTCACCCTGGCCATTGACGCCAAGGCCAAGCAAATGAAGGCCGACGGCCTCGACGTGGTCGGCTTCGGCGCCGGCGAGCCGGACTTCGACACGCCGCAGCACATCAAGGACGCCGCCAAGAAGGCGCTCGACGCCGGTTTCACCAAGTACACGCCCAGCAGCGGCATCGTCGAATTGCGCCAGGCCATCGCCGAGAAGTTCAAACGCGAGAACGGCCTCACCTACAAGCCCAGCCAGGTGATCGTTTCCTGCGGCGGCAAGCACTCGTGCTTCAACACGATCATGGCCACCTGCCAGGAAGGTGACGAGGTCATCATTCCTTCGCCGTACTGGCTGAGTTACCCGGAGATGGTGAAGCTGGCCGGCGCAAAACCGGTCATTCTCGAAACCACCGACGCCACCGAGTTCAAGCTCACGCCCGACCGGCTCCGCACGGCCATCACCGACCGCACCCGGCTGCTCATCGTCAATTCGCCGAGCAACCCGACCGGCAGCGTGTACACGCCGGCGGAACTCAAGGCGCTGGGCGACGAGTGCATCGCCCGCGGCGTGCTCATCATGAGCGACGAGATTTACGAGCACCTGCTTTACGATGGCGCCGTTCATCAAAGCATGGCCAGCTTCAGCCCGGCCCACCAGGAGCACACCATCATCGTTCACGGCTTCGCGAAGGCGTGGAGCATGACCGGCTGGCGGCTGGGCTTCATGGCCGCGCCCGAGCCGGTGGCCAAGGCGGTCGATGCCATTCAGAGCCATAGCACGAGCAACCCGACTTCCTTCGCCCAAAAGGGCGCCGTCGCCGCGTTGACCGGTCCGCAGGACCACTTGAAAGTCTGGCTGGCGGAATACGCCAAGCGTCGCAGTTACGCGCACCAGCGCCTCAACGCCATGCCGGGCGTGAGCTGCGTGAACGCCAAGGGCGCGTTCTACCTTTTCCCGAACATCGCCAAGACCGGACTCAGGAGCACCGAGTTCTGCGCGCGGCTGCTCGAGGAGGAAAAGGTCGCCGCCGTGCCGGGCATCGCCTTTGGCGCGGACGCCTACCTCCGCCTCAGCTACGCCACCAGCCTGGCCAACATCGAGAAGGGATTGGACCGAATGGAGCGGTTTGTGCGGCGGCTGGTGAAATAAACCGGCGGCGGTGTTCTCCAGCTTCCTGGTAGGAAATCAGTCTGGGCGATTCCGATTTTCGGGGCAGGTCAGGTCGCCGAAACCACAGGAATGCCCATGCCGGCAAGCCCACCCGTCGTTTCGCCTCCCGAAAAGAAATGGTCGAGGCTCCTTACCGATATCCGAACCTGGTTCGAGAAGCAACACCGCGTTAGCCGGTAGTGCGGGCGCGGGGTCGTGGTAGTGCTGATCCTGGTCTTACGCGAGCGTGGGGCGGTAGTCCCCACGCTCGCCGCTATCGCGGCTCGCGGTACATGTCCCCGGTCCCGGCGTGGTCGGTGATGTGATCTTTCTTCGAAAACGTGGGCAGTGAAAGCGGAGTGCTGGTTAATGGTTAACTGAACTGGTTTTCAAATTCCAGAGGTGATTTA
>JAKCAB010000409.1 GCA_021839785.1 bacterium
GAAATTTTTCGGATCCTGGTAAACGCCGCCGAACCACGTTTGATTCACCACGGACGCCACCCCAGGAATCAGCGCGATCCGTTGCTGATAGCTGAGCGGCAGCAACTCGGTGATCGAAACCCGGTGGCGAACGATCAACCGGTCAATCCCCGCCACCTCCACGCCCGCGCTGAAGCCGACCCGGATGGCGGCGAGGTAGCCGAACAGCACAAACGCCACCATGATCGAAAGCAGGGTGAGCGTCGTGCGGAGCTTCTTGCGCTTCAGATTGCTCCAGACCAGCGGCAGAAACTTCATGACCGGGCAGGCGCGGGATCAGACGGCCACGCTGATGGGAACGGTTTTGGCGGAGCGCTGGGCTTCGCGGTCGTCACCGGATAATTTCCAGTTGGTAGGTTTGAGTCACCCGGCTGTCGGGCCGCGGCCGGGGAAAGCTGTTGTACTGGTAATTGAATTTGAACTGGTAATTCACGAAGCGGCGATCGTCGGGGAGCGGCACCAGCGCCTCCCAGCGATTGGTGGTCAGCGCGGTGCGCTGCATCGGGTAGAACTTCATTCCTACCACCACGAACGGGGTGAAGCTGTCGGGGCGGATGGCGCGCTGGTTGCTGTCCCACCGCGCCTCGAACGAGTACAGACCGTCGGCGCTGCGGGGCGCCCGGCTGGGCGTCAGATTGGTGATGCGCGTGCTCGTGCAGCCGGTGATCAGCAGGAGCGCCAGCCCCCACCTGGCAAACGCAAGGCGTTTGATCATGCCCGCAGCGTTACCCGACGGTGACGGAGGTGTAAAGCGGATTTGGCCCGGCCCGCCCCGCCCGCGAGGCCGCGATTTGACAACCGGGATTCCTGTGCGATTCTAGCGCCCGTTTGAAACAACGACTGTCAATGCAGTGTCTGTCGGGTGGCCGGAGGGCGGCGCGAAAAGCGCATTGCCTCCGCCGCCTGCGGATCGTCGTGGGGACTCTCTTCTGAACCGGAAGAACAAGTTTGTCAGCAAACCCCACGATTGCCACGAGCGGTCGTGGGGTTTGGTTTTAGGGAAGGCGGGACGGTTCGGTAACCCGCCGGGAACAGTCAGGGAAACTATGAAGACGATAACGAAGCGGTTGCCGACGCGGTTTGCGCGGCCGACGCGGTTCACAGTCACGCCCGTGGTGTTGACGCGGGCGGAGCGCGACGCCCGGCTGGCGGCCTTGAAAGAACGGCTGGCGCAGCAGTACGCGGCGGCCCCGGAGCACGCCGCCTTGCGGTCGGGCATCGAGCGCGCGCTGAACGACGCCGCCTCGCTGGCCTGGGCCACGCCGTTTCCGTTGCTGGTCCTGCCGACGCTGGCGGACGAGAAGGTCAGCGCGATCCGGCGGCAGGCCGGCCGGCAGGCGGAGATTTTTCGGCGCAGCGCGGCATTCCTCGCCCAGGCTGCATGAACCGGGCGCGGTTCCAATCGAATGGCGTGTCCGGCCGTCGGCTTTGCCCCGCGGCCGGGCGAGCGCCCGGGCAATTGCATTTGACCGGCGCCGGGATCGCTTCCTAGCCTCGCGGATGGGCCACAACGCCGTCCTGAACCCGAACCCCTGGATGATCCTGCCGTTTGGCGTGCTGCTGGCCGCCATCGCGCTGGGGCCGCTGTTTTTCGCCGATTGGTGGTCGCGGCATTATCCGAAGGTCGCCATCGGGCTCGGTGCGGTCACGTTGGTGTATTACCTGGGGGGCCTGCACGCGAACGAGCGGGTGCTGCACGTCGCCCACGAGTACGTGAGTTTTATCGCGCTGATCGGATCGCTGTTCGTGGTTTCGGGCGGCATCCACATCACGGTGAAAGGCGAAGCCACGCCGTTCGGCAACGTCGTTTTTCTCCTCATCGGCGCCGTGGTTGCCAACGTGCTGGGCACCACCGGCGCGTCGATGTTGCTGATCCGGCCCTGGCTGCGCCGGAACAAGTACCGCCTGACCGCGCACCACGTGGTATTCTTCATTTTCATTGTCTCCAACGTCGGGGGTTGCCTGACGCCGATCGGCGACCCGCCGCTCTTCCTGGGTTACCTCAAAGGCATTCCGTTCTGGTGGGTGGCGGAGCATTGCTG
The DNA here is from genome assembly GCA_021839785.1 of bacterium. The sequence goes on from JAKCAB010000409.1 coordinate 2,082, forward strand.
GGCGATGTGGGCCGTGGGCGTGGGCGGTTTGCTGGCAATGTTCTTCGTGCTGGACTGGCGCAACTATCTGAAGGCGCCAAAGCAGGTGCGCGCGGAACTGGCCGAACCGCACGACACCTGGCGCTTCGAGGGCTTGGGCAACCTCGCGTTCCTCGGCGTCATTGTGGCGGCCGTATTCGTCAACCGTCCGGTGTTCCTGCGTGAAGCTGTCATGGTGGCCGCGGCCGTGGGATCTTACCTGACGACGCGCCGGACCATTCACCAGGCGAACCACTTCAATTTCCACCCGATCGAGGAGGTGGCGATCCTGTTCATCGGCATCTTCGCCACCATGCTGCCGGCGTTGGATTGGCTCCAGGCGAACGCGGGGCGCTTGGGCACCGCGACGCCCACGCTCTACTTCTGGGGCACAGGCACGCTCTCCAGCGTGCTCGATAACGCGCCGACTTACCTGAGTTTCCTCAGCGCGGTCTTTGGCCAGATCGACGCCGGGATCGTGGCGCAAGTCCAGCACCTGGTCGGCACGCACGGCGCGGATCTGGCCGCCACAACGGGTGCGCATGGCGTGGAGATCGCCAACACGTTCGCGGCTCTCCAGAAGTATTTTCCGCAGGCGTACGCTTCCGGCGAGGTGAGCAAGGAGATGATCGACCTGAGCTATCTGCTCGGAAACGCCGCGTTCAACTCCTACATCGTCGCGATCAGCGTCGGCGCGGTGTTTTTCGGCGCCTGCACTTACATCGGCAACGGTCCCAATTTCAT
>JAKCAB010000814.1 GCA_021839785.1 bacterium
TCACCGACAGCCAGGTCGTCATCAAGATGCAGAAGCCCAAAGCGCCCAAAATCGAACCATGGTCTCCCGGCATCCCCGACCGGCGGATCGCTGCCGGCGACGCGGCCTGGACCTGGACCGGTTCCTGGAAAGACGACCGGAACGCGAAGCGCAGCGAAGCCGCCGGCAACGAAGCGGTGCTCAAGTTCGACGGTGTCGCCGTGGCGGTGCTCGGCAACCTGGATCAACTCGGCGGTCGGGCGGACGTCTATCTCGATGGCCAGAAACACTCCGTGCCGCTGGATGCCTACATCGTCCCGAACACGCACGACAACGTGCTCTGGCAGGCTTACGGACTGAAGTCTGGGCCTCACACGCTGCGCATCGTGACCACCGATGCGGCCGATGCGCGCTCCAAAGGCCGGCAAATCGCCATCAGCGAAGCGGTCGTTTACTGGGCTAGCCGATGAATCTCTGGCTGCCGCAACGCGCCTGAATCGCGAAGCCCAATTCCTATGAACGCCTCGAACCCTCTTCCCTCGCTGCGGCGCGCGGCGCTGTTGGCGCTTGGCCTCGTCGCACTTGGCGTGGCTCTCACCGCCCGCGGCCCGCAAAGCCAGACGCCCGGCAAGCCGCGCATCGCGCTGATCATGAAATCGCTCGCGAACGAGTTCTTTCTCACGATGGAGAACGGCGCGCGCGCGCACCAGAAGGCCCACGCCGACGAGTACGACCTGCTCGCCAACGGCATCAAGGACGAACTGGACGTGGCCAAACAGGTCGAGTTGGTCGAGCAGATGATCGCCCAAAAAGTCGATGCCATCGTCATCGCGCCCGCGGATTCGAAGGCGCTGATCGGCGTCTGCAAGAAGGCCCAGGACGCCGGCATCGTGGTGGTCAACATCGACAACAAGTTCGACGACGCCGTGCTCGCCGAGCAAAAGGTGAAGATTCCGTTCGTCGGTCCGGACAACCGCAAAGGCGCGCGGATGGTCGGCGATTACCTGGCCAAGCAGCTCAAGCCCGGCGATAAGGTGGCGGTTATTGAAGGTCCTCCCAACGCCTTCAATGGCCAGCAGCGCCGGCTCGGCTTCCACGACGCCATGAACGCCGCCGGCATGAAGATTGTGAGTTCCCAATCCGGCTATTGGGAGACCGACAAGGCCAACCAGGTCGCCGCCGCCATCATCACCGAGAATCCCGATCTCAAGGCGTTTCTTTGCTCGAACGACAGCATGGCGCTCGGCGCGGTGGCGGCCTTGCGCGCGGCCGGCAAATTGGACCAGGTCAAGGTGGTCGGCTACGACAACATCTCCGCGGTCCAGACGTTGCTCAAGGAAGGCAAGATCCTCGCCACCGCCGACCAGCACGCCGACCAGATCGCCGTGTTCGGCATCCAGTACGCGCTCCAGTTGCTCAAGACCAAGACCGCGCCCGCCGACCGCGAGACGCCGGTGGACCTCATCACCGCCGAGTCGCTCGCGGGCAAGTAAACCGCCCGCTCGCGAACGGCTCTTTCTGAGCCATAAGTATGCAGTTAGAACGCCGTCTCGCCCTCACCCTAACCCTCTCCCAGAGGAGAGGGAACCGGCGGTCGCCGCGTCAGGAAGCATCACGAACCCGCGAGTATTCTCCCGCGCAAGAAGTGCTTCTCCCTCTCCCCGGGGGAGAGGGACGGGGTGAGGGCGAGCGTAAACGCCAAAGGCATGGAGGCAGTTAAGTCCATGCTTGGTGGCGGATGTCTGCTCCGCGTTTCCGCGCTCCGCAAAGCCTACGGCCCGGTTCAGGCGCTGACGGATGTGGACTTCGAGCTGCGGGCGGGCGAAGTCCACGCCTTGGTGGGGGAGAACGGCGCGGGCAAGAGCACGCTTTCGCGCATCATCGCCGGATTGACCGCGCCAGACCGGGGCCAACTTGAGTTCAAGAGCCAGCCGTACGCGCCGGCGAGTCGTAAGGACGCCGAGCGGCACGGCGTTCATATCGTGATGCAGGAGCTGAACCTCATTCCCACGCTGAGCATCGCCGAAAACCTATTCCTCGATTGTCTCCCCAATCGCGCGGGCTGGATCGACCGCCACCGGCTACGCGCCGACGCGCAGGCCGTGCTGGACCGCGTCGGCCTGGCCGCGCTCGATCCTGACCTGCCGGTGAGCCAACTCGGCGTGGGCCACCAACAACTCGTCGAGATCGCCCGCAGCCTCTGGCGGCGTTGCGAGGTCTTGATCCTCGACGAACCGACCGCGGCGCTGACCGACCCGGAAGTCGAGTTGCTGTTTGCGCAAGTCCGGCGCCTCCGCGCCGCCGGCACCGGCATCCTCTACATCTCCCACCGGCTTGAGGAAATCCAGCGCATCGCCGACCGCATCTCCGTGCTCCGCGACGGTCGGATGGCGGGCACGCGCGACGCTTCCGAGGTGAGCCTCGATGAAATTGTGCGGTTGATGGTCGGGCGCGATTTGGACGCCGAGACCTTGCACGAGCTGCGAACCGCCGGCCCGGTGGCCTTGTCGGTCCGCGGGCTGAGCCGTGCGGGCACGGTGCGCGACGTGAGCTTCGAGGCGCGGCGCGGCGAAATCCTTGGCTTTGCCGGGCTGATGGGTTCCGGCCGCACCGAAACGATGCGCGCGGTGTTCGGCGCGGACCGACCGGACCGGGGCGAGATTCGCCTCCACGGACGCGCCGAGCCGGCCCGCATCCGGTCGCCGCGCGACGCCGTTCGGCACGGCATCGCCTTGTTGACCGAGGACCGCAAGGCGCAGGGTCTGCTGTTGCCGCTGCCGGTCCGCGCCAACGTCACCCTCGCCACGCTGCGCGCCGTCGCCGAGAAGTGGGGCCTGATCCGCCGCGCTGCCGAGGTCGGCGTGGCGCGCGACTGGATTCAGCGACTCGCCATCCGCTGCCATTCGGAGGAACAGCCCGCCGCCGAACTTAGCGGCGGTAACCAACAAAAAGTCGTCTTGGCCCGCTGGCTTTTCCGCGACTGCGACATCCTCATCTTCGACGAACCGACCCGCGGCATCGACGTCGGCGCCAAGTTCGAGATTTACAAACTTCTCAACGAACTCGCGGGCCGCGGCAAAGCGGTGATCGTGGTCTCCTCCGATCTCAAGGAACTCATGGCCATTTGCGACCGCATCGCCGTGATGTCCGCCGGGTGCCTCGCCGCCACGTTCACTCGCGGCGAGTGGACCCAGGACAAGATCATGGCCGCCGCGCTCAGCGAACACCTCTCCGCGCGGCCACCCGCTGGCGGAGGCGACGCGCCGGCCGCTCGCAACTGAACACCGCACTCTCACCCAACTCATGCCCAATCGAAACCAATGGCACGCCGCGTTGACCGAGTACCTCGGCCTTGCCGCCGCGCTGGCCCTGCTGGTATTGGTGTTCAGCCTGAGCACGCGAAACTTTTTCACGACCACTAACTTCACCACCATCGCCAACCAGATTCCCGCGCTCGTCCTGGTCGCCACCGGCATGACCTTCGTGCTCTTGCTCGGGCAAATCGACTTGTCCGTCGGCTCCGTGCTCGGCCTGTGCGGCTCGGTGCTGGGCGTGGCGATCACCCAATGGAAATGGCCCGCCGGCCTGGCGATCCTGGCCGCGTTGGGCGCCGGCGTGTTCTGCGGCGCGTTCAACGGCGCCGTCTCCATTCGCTGGCGCCTGCCGACTTTCATCGTCACGCTGGGCGTGCTCGAGATGGCGCGGGGCGCAGCGCACGCGGTCACGCGCTCGCAAACCCAATACCTCGGCTCCGCCATCGACTGGGTCGCCGGCACGAACGTGCTCGGCCTGTCGCTGCCGTTCCTGCTGGCGCTGGCCATCGTCGCCGCCAGCCAGTTTGCGCTCACCCGGATGGTTTTTGGGCGCTACGTCGTGGCCATCGGCACGAACGAGGAAGCGGTGCGGCTCAGTGGCATTGACCCGCGCCCCATCAAGCTCGCGGTGTTCATGCTCACGGGCCTGCTCGTGGCGTTGGCGGGCGTGATCGACACCGCGCGGTTTCAGTCGGCCAACCCGAACGCCGGTCTGGGTCTGGAACTGCAGGCCATCGCCGCGGCGGTGATCGGCGGCACGAGCCTCATGGGCGGACGCGGCTCCATCGTGGCGACGTTCTTCGGCGTGCTGATCATCGCGGTGCTCAACTCCGGCCTTGCAGCCATCGGCGCGCGCGACGAGACCAAGCGCCTCGTCACCGGCGCGGTGATCATCGGCGCGGTGATCCTGGACCAATACCGGCATCGGCTGGGCAAGGCGAAAACGGCATGAAACCCCGCATCCTCGTCATCGGCAGCGCGAACACGGACATGATCCTCCGACTCGACCGCCTGCCGCGGCCGGGCGAGACAATCCTGGGCGGCGAATTCGTCACCGCCGCCGGCGGCAAAGGCGCGAACCAGGCCGTGGCCGCGGCCCGCGCCGGTGGCCAGGTCACGTTCATCGCGCGCGTCGGCCAGGATATGTTCGGCGACCAGGCCATCGCTGGCTTTCGGCGCGACGGCATCGACGTGAGCCACGTGGTCTGCGACCGCCAGGCACCGTCCGGCGTGGCGCTCATCTTCGTGGCCAAAGATGGCGAGAACTGCATTGCCGTGGCCGGCGGCGCGAACGGCCGGCTTTCGCCCGCCGACGTGCGCAAGGCGAAACCCGCTTTTGCCGGCGCCAGCGCGGTGGTGATGCAACTCGAGACGCCGCTGGAAACCGTGCAGGCCGCCGCCGAACTCGCGGCCAAGGCCGGCGTGCCAGTGATCCTCAACCCGGCGCCCGCCCAGCCTTTGCCCGCCAAACTGCTCAAACTTGTCTCCATCCTCACGCCGAACGAGACCGAGGCCGAGTTGCTCACTGGCGTGAAGGTCACCGACGACGCCACCGCCGCGCAGGCCGCCGAGAAGTTGATGAAACGCGGTGTCCAGACGGTGATCGTGACGCTCGGTGCGCGCGGCGCGTTCGTGGCGTCGGCAGAGGTCCGCCAGCGCGTGCCGGGCTTCAAGGTGAAGCCGGTCGATACGGTGGCGGCGGGCGACGTGTTCAACGGCGCGCTGGCCGTGGCGTTGGGTGAAGGCCAGCCGCTGCTCGACGCCGTGCGGTTCGCCAACGCCGCCGCTGCGATCTCGGTTACGCGCCTGGGCGCTCAACCCTCCGCGCCGAAGCGACGCGAGATCGAGCGGTTGGTGCGTGGATGATAGGGATGATCGTCGAAGCGGTACCGATGCTCCCTCACCCGCCCTTCGGGCTCCCTCTCCCCCGCTGGGGGCGAGGGAACACACCAGACTCCGAGCGGTGCGATCTCCCTCTCCCTCCACTGGGGGAGAGGGCTGGGTGAGGGGGTGTTTGTACCCATTCGAATGCAGCATTTCGGGAGGGCCTTTGCCGGAGGCGTCAGCACTACTCTCGAAGCAGCGCCTCGACCGCCTGTCTCAGTTCAGAACCGCGCACATGTCGGTAGCGAATCACTCCTTGGCGGTCTAAAACCCAAATGTTGGGCCAACTCCGCACGTTCCAATCGGTGATGATCGGACCGCTGCGCTTGTCCCAGAACGAGGGCCACGTTATGCCGTTTTGCTCAATGTACGCGTTCCCTTGTGCCGGGTCATCGGCTTCAATGACACCAACCAGGGCGAAAGGCTTGCCCTCCATCTGCTCCAATAGCATGCGATGCTCCCACGCCTCGGGGTAAACTGACCCTCCAAACACAAGCACGGTCACTTTGCCGCGGTAGTTGCTCAACCTCATAGGTCGCCCCCTCAAGTCATGGCCTTCAATCTCCGGTGCCGGCTTGCCAATCGCGAGATCACGCAGTTCATGCAGTTCGGGCATGGCCAACTTCGCTAAATCGAAGCCCCGGAGCTTGACTCGAGGGTAGTCGGCGATGACGCGGTCAAAGTACTTGATGGCTTCAGCGGTGGCCTTCTTGTCCCGGCCGTAATTGGCGTCGTCCTTCAGGATCAAGGCCAGATGAAAGCAGGCCGTGCCGCGGACGTCAGCGCTCGGGTTGTCCTTGAGCATGGCCACGAGCAAGGGCTTGCTGCACCGGTGACGCACGCGCTCAAGCTCCCCGCAGAGATGGACCAGATTGGTGTCGCGGATGTGGTATTGCAGGATCGCTTCGGCTGCCTTTTCAACCTCGGGTCCGTCGGGCGTGTTGAGCAGAATCCAGATGGCGGCATCCAGCGCTCCGGCCGAGGCCGGGTAGTTTTCAACCAAAGCGAGTTGCTCGGCCAATGTGGGAGAGAACGGTTGTGGCTCCGGGCGTTCGCTCGGCGGGAACTCTGAGAAACCAGCCCCAGTCCAATATCCCAGGCTTCGGTAATTACGGCTGTCGGTGACCGGTGTGCCGACCGGCATATCCAGACCGGCGAGGGTGAAGGTGGCAGGCTCGATGGGCACGTTGAACTGCGCGTTGGAGCGAACCCACTTCGTCTTGTTCGAATACCCAGAGTGCGGCGGATTCACGGTGGTCAATTCGATCGGAATCGGATCGCGAGGGTTCGCGTCGTCATACCGGGACACCACGTAGTTGTCTCCACTGGCGCACTCGAGCAGCCGGCCTCGATGCGCATCATCGACCCAGAAATCGCGCATGTCGCCACCCTGTGATTGAAGCTGAACGTGCCATGCCGGGATTCCGTCCACGGACTCCTTGCCGATCAGTCTGACGGACTTCGCGCTGTTGTAGCCGAGGCAGTTCTCGATCGTACTGCCATAAGACAACGAAGGTGCAAGCCCCAGACAGCGCGGATCAAAGAAGTACTCAGAGCCTTCAGCGCCTTTGATTGGATCTTCAATGGTGGTGCTGCCTTGCTTCCGATCGTCTTCGCGGTACCTGGCCAGCGTAACTCCATCACAGGCCGTGATCACGTGAGCTTCAAATCCTCTGAGCAGACCCGCCTTGACCGCCTCTTCCCGGTCTATGCTTTCGGCCTGCCGCGCGAGTTTAGCCGCTTCAGGGTCATCGTCGTTTCCGAGGAAAGTGTAGGCGTAATCGCGCTTAAGCGATTCGAACCGCAGCTTCGGCCCGTCGAATGTTACTGTCAGTCGCGGCTGGTTGCTCCGCTTTCGCCCGCGCACGACTGTTTCACTGTAAAGCTGCAATACCAGCGAACCTGAACCGATGCGCTGACGTGCCTCAGCGACCCCGCGCAGCAGGGCGAGGGGGTCGGGTTCACGCTGTTCGTCACTGTCCTTCGCGTTCGAGTCGGTGGTGGCTGGCTGCTGGGTCGGTTGCAGATTTGCGACGGCGATTTGCCGGGTTGAAGGCGTCGCAACTCGCGCCGCCCGTTGTTGGAAATGGACGGCGGTGAACATGGCTACTCCGACAATCGCCGTGGTGGCTAAGCCGGTCGCAAGTTTCGAGCGAGCGCCTGGCAGATGAGCGCGGAGGAACCGGGGGATTGCGCCGGCACCGCCCGAAGCCGGAATGGAGAGGGCGGCGTTGGTGGCAATTGCAGAAAGGGTGGTGGCGAGTCCAACTGGCGCAGCTTGAACGGCATTGGCGGAAATGGCGGCGGCGAGTCCGCTGGCACCGACAGTGAGGCCATGCTTAACAAAGAATTCACGCAACCGTTCAACCGCCCGGCTGACGCGCTTTTGTGCGGCGTCCTCGCTGGTACCCAGGGCCTCGCCGACTTCACGAAGGGATTTGTTCTCGAAGTAGCGGAGCAGGACGGCGGCGCGGTCGGTTTCGTCGAGCGCGTCCATGCCTTCATCAAGCAACGGTTCGATATGCGTCCAGTCGGGGGAGGAGTTCATGGTGGCCATTTCCGCTGCGAAGCGTTCCCGGGCTTGGCGATGGCTCTCGCTGCGTACCACGTCGATCGCAGCCCGGCGTGTTACTTGGTAAAGCCAGGCAGTCAGAATGGTGCCCGGCTTCAGTTTGCCCGCATGGCGCGCAAGATCGGTGAAAACGGATTGCGCGACCTCTTCGGCTAGTTGGGGCAACCGGACTTGGCGCAGGGCGGTGGAATGGACGAGGTCCACGTGCCGCCGGACAAGCGCGGTGAAGGCGTCCTGCGAGGAGGCTTGGGAGTACTGGCGCAGCAGGTCCCAGTCGTTCACTTCCATATTCACAAGAATATCGTTGCCGACCGGCGAAATCCGACAAAGATTTTTATCGGTTGATTTTGAAGGCGCGCTGGCGGGCGGGACGAGGCTCAAGTGGCCGGTCGAGGCAGCACTTGTCCTTTTCGTGCGCAACGGTTGCCTGCTGCGAGGCACGGACGCCCACCTCAGACTCGACTCGTTCTCCCCCCGGAGCGGTCGCACGACCAGACAACCAGCCTGAGATTTCGAGATCAACTAACCCGTTGACTCATGGAAAAAAGACACCGAAGGGTTCTGAGCAGGCAGGCGTGTTGAACTCAGGGTTCAGTGTTCGCAAGAGAGGGTAATTTCCATGTCAATCCCCCCTGTGCGGGTGGAGCCGTCGCTCCAGGTCCGTCTTGAGGGCAAAGGGGTCCAGACTTTCATAACGCTCCCGCAGTTGCCGCCGCGCTTGGCGGCCCAGCACCCCGGTTCTATCAGCCGCCGATACGCCGTGCGCGCCGGTTCGTAGCGTTTCTTCCACGCGCTCTGCTCCCGCCACTTGCGTTGTAACTTCAGCCCCGGCAGGAAGCAGTTCATCGGCGGTCCCCCCACCTCGGCGTAGAGGGCGCCGATCGGCTCCACTTGGTCCTCCCGTTCCAGCCGCTCGTAGCCCAGCAACTGGCGCGGCCACATCCAGTTCTTCTGCTCGACGTGCGCCTGGTCGTCCTTGTGATAGGGGCGCGAGCGGGTGAAGGCCACGGGCCTTGTGCGCTCGCCCAGATAACGCCGCAGATGGTGGTTGAGGAACTCGCTGCCGTGGTCGCAGTCGAAGCCCAGGAGCGCGAAGGGCAGGCGTTCCTCGACGTGGCGCGTGGCCGCCAGCACGCCGTGCGCGCCCTTGTTCCACACGGCCCGGCCCTCGGTCCAGCCGGTGGCGATGTCGGTGTAGGTCAGGCTCCCGATGAAGTCCCCGGCCAGGCTGGCCCCGCAGGGGGCCACGCTGTCGGCTTCCAAGTAACCGGGCTGGGTCACGTCCCAGGTGCCGGTGCGGATGGGGATCTCGGTCTTGAGCAGCGTGCCGGGCTGGGTGCCGCAGCGGCCGCGCAGGGGATGGACGGCGCGGGCCGGGGCCAGCCGGCGGTCCAAGGTGGCCGGGCTGATCTCCAGCAGCAGGCGGCGTTGGCGGGCGGAGAGTTTTTCGTGGTGACGTTCGTAGTGGGGCAGCCACAGCGGCAGCGCCGGGGCCAGGCGTTTGCCGCCGGGCTGCTCGGCCGCCAGCCAGATGGTGCGCACGATCGGTTCGAGGAGGCCGTAGCGCGGTGCGGGACCGGGCCGGGCACGACCGCTGGGCGCGGGCCGCGTGTCGCGCAGCAGTTTGATGGCGGATTTGCGTTCGTAGCCGGGGTCTTCGCACCGCTCGTCCAGCATGCGCGCTTTGCCGTCGCGGCAACGGCGGGCGTAGCGGGCCTGGAGGGGGGGAGCAGTTCCGTTTTGAGGGGGTGACTCATGTGCATGGGACCGGGTTTTCCGGTGTCTTTTTTCCCTGAGTCAACGATGCCTTTCCTCCCCGCCCAGTCCGTCACCCCCGGTGTCTTTTAATTTGAGTCAACGCGCTAACGGCATGCAAAACCTCTTGGCGCTTGGCAGGCGGCGGAGTGGCGGGTACGAAAGGCGCGTGCCACGTCCGCCCAACCTGTCCGTCGCGTGCGCCGGTGTCGCGCGGTGGTGCTGTTTCCCCCAATAAGCCATGCATGTTGCCCTGTTCGACTGGATCGTCGTCATCGCCTCGGTGGTGGTCTGTTTCGTCCCGGCGCTGTTCTTCGCCCGGCGCGCGGGCCAGAGCGTGTCGGAGTTTTTCGCGTCGGGCCAGAACGCGCCGTGGTGGCTGGTGGGCGTGTCGATGGTGGCCACCACGTTTAGCGCGGACACGCCGAACCTGGTGACGGACATCGTCCGCGACAAAGGCGGTGTGGCAGGCAATTGGGCGTGGTGGGCGTTCGTGCTCACGGGCATGGCCACGGTGTTTTTTTACGCGCGGATGTGGCGGCGCTCCGGGGTGCTCACCGACCTGGAGTTTTACGAGATTCGCTATTCCGGGCCGGCGGCGAGCGCGGTGCGGGGTTTTCGGGCGATTTACCTCGGCCTGTTCTTCAACTGCGTGATCATGGCCACGGTGAACCTCGCGGCGGCGAAGATCGCCAGCGTGGTGCTGGGCTGGCCGCGGCTGCAAACGCTGCTGGTCTGCGGCGCGCTGAACATCCTCTTTGCCGCCACGTCGGGGCTGTGGGGCGTGCTGGTGATCGACCTGATCCAGTTCGGCATCGCCATGTCGGGGTCGTTTGCGATGGCGTACTTCGCGTTGAAGCAACCGGAGGTCGGCGGCCTGCACGGTTTGGTGGAAAAGATCCACGCTCAGGCGCCGGCGATGTTGAACCTGGTGCCGGACTTCAACAACTGGCAGCTCGCGCTGACGATCTTCATCATCCCGATCGCCGTGCAATGGTGGTCGGTGTGGTATCCGGGCGCGGAGCCGGGCGGCGGGAGCTACATCGCGCAACGCATGTTGGCGTCGAAGTCCGAGCGGGACGCGTTGGCGGGCACGCTGTTCTTCAACTTCGCGCATTACGTGCTGCGGCCGTGGCCGTGGATCCTGGTGGCGCTCAGTTCGCTGATTGTGTTTCCGCGGCTGGACATGATCACCCAAACGTTCCCGAACCTCGATCCGAGTTTGCTCGGGCACGACATCGCGTATCCGGCGATGATGAAGTTTCTGCCGGTCGGCTGGCTGGGTTTGATGATCGCGGGGCTGCTGGCGGCGTATGTGTCCACCATGATCACGCACCTGAACTGGGGCACGTCGTATCTCGTCCACGACTTTTATCAGCGCTTCCTGAAGCCGGGCGCGGACGAGCGGCATTATGTGCTGGTCGGGCGGGTGACGACGGTGTTGCTGATGATTGTCGCGGGGCTGTTCACGCTGTTCATCGAGAGCGCGAAGGAAGGTTTCGGCCTGCTCCTGCAAGTCGGCGCCGGCACGGGGTTGATTTACCTGCTGCGTTGGTTCTGGTGGCGGATCAACGCGTGGACGGAGATCAACGCGATGATCGGCTCGTTCGCGGTGTCGGCGGTGTTGTTCGCGCTGCAAAAGACCGGGCATGGCCTGGCCGAGCCGTGGCCGCTGCTCGTCACGGTGGTGGCGACCTCGGCGATCTGGCTGGTCACGGCGTTTGTCACGCCACCGACGGAGCGCGCCAAACTCGTTGCCTTCGTGAAACTGGTTCGCCCGCCGGGCGCGGGTTGGCGCGACCTGCGGCGCGAAGCCGGGGTGACCGCGGCGGCGGATAGTTTGCCGTTGGCCATGCTGGGCTGGGTGCTGGGGTGCGTGGGGGTGTGGTCGGGCCTGTTCAGCGCTGGCAGTTTCCTTTACGGCAACACGGGGCAGGGGGTGGTGTTGCTGGCGGTCTTTGTCGTGTGCGCGGCGGCGTTGGTGCGGGTGGTGCCGCGGCTGTGGAGCGGGAAGTGAAGTCCCGAACGCCGGAAGGCGAGGATTGAATTTGGAATTCAGGAAGGCAGGAAAACGCCCGCCGCGATAACGGAACTCGAGAGCGCAGTTAACGATTCAGCGGCTCCGGGTCTCTTCGGGCAACGGAGAACGACCGCGCTGCCAGGACCGCGGCTCGAAGTTCGAAGCGCGTCGAGGTTTTGAAGCCTTGCGAGTGGCTGGTCCCGGTCAGCCGATGTTCGGCAATTCCCAGGGTTTGCGGTACTCGTAGCCGTATTGTTTCACGTGAACGGCTTCACCGACGATTTCTTCCTTCGCCGGATCCCAGCGGATGGGATGGCCGGCCCGCACCGCGATGTTTCCCAAGTGGCAAACCGTCGCCGAGCGGTGGCCGATCGCCACGTCGCAGATCGGTTTTTCGCGGCTCTTGATACAATCGAGCCAGTTCTGGTGGTGATCCCGGCTGACCTGGAGGTGGACCTCGTCGGCCCCCAACGGCTCTTCCAGCACACCTTTGACGGAGGATTCGAGCCGGCCGCGGTCCACGTAAATGATGCCGTCCTGGCCTTCGAAGGTGGTGCCGACGCGGTGGCTGTTGCCGCAAAGGACGGTCACGCCGTTCGCGTACTGGTAGGTGATCTCGAACCAGGACGGGACTTCGAAGCGCTTTTGCGGATCGAACTCCGCCCGCGCGCTGATGTGGACTGGGCCGCTGTCGTCCATGCCCAATGCCCACTGGGTGATGTCGAGATGATGCGCGCCCCAATTGGTCATCTGGCCGCCGGAGTAGTCCCAGAAAAACCGGAAGTAGTAGTGAACGCGGTGTTTGTTGTAAGGCCGCTCGGGCGCCGGGCCGAGCCACATTTCGTAATTGAGTTCCGGCGGCGGCGCGCTGTCCGGCACGGCCGGCTCTCGGGTCCAATTGACGCCTGGCAGGCCGACGCGGACCATCTTCACCTCGCCGATGCGTTCGGAGCGGACGTACTCGCAAGCGCGACGAAATTTCTGGTCCGGCCAGGAACGCTGCTGGCTGCCGGTTTGGAAGACGCGTTTGTAGTACCGCGCGGCCTTCACCAGCGCCTGGCCTTCGCGAATGCTGAGGGTCAGCGGCTTTTCGCAATAAACGTCCTTGCCGGCCTGGCAGGCATGGATCGCCGGCAGCGTGTGCCAATGATCCGGCGTGGCGATGAGCACGGCGTCAATGGTTTTGTCTTCCAGGAGTCGCCGGTAATCGCCGTAGCCTTTGGCCTCGACGCCGGTCTTCGCCTTCAACTGCTTTTGCGCCTCGGCCAGGTGGCTCGAATCCACGTCACACACCGCCACGACGTGCGGCGCCATCGTGCGCGTGGACATGTTGCTCCGGCCCTGGCCGCCGGCGCCGATGATGCCGACGCGGATCGCCTCGCTGGGGTTCTCGCCGGTCTGCGCCTTGGTCTGGTTGAAGAAAATGCTCGGGGCGGCGAGCGCGGCGCCGGCGGTGAGAGTCCAATTGCGGGTGCGACGCAGGAACTCGCGACGCGGAAAGTTCGAGGGGTTTTGCATGGCTTCGGTTTTCGGTGTTTTGGCGATCAGTCTCACCGACGGTCGTGGCCGGTCCGGCATTCAGCCGGCGGACCGCAACCGCGCCACGATCACGCGTGGTTGCGTGGCGGCGGCCGGATGCGGCTGACGGCGCCGGACATTCTGCGCTTGGCAGCGTCGGCGCCGGTTCTTAGCTTACGTGCGAATTCCTCGATTTGCGCTGGCGTGAACGCGCGAGCAACGGCGATGGCAGCACGCACCCGTGTAACGGCGTGGGAAACGTGGCTTGAAGCCCTGTTGGGGTTTCTTTACCCTGCGGTCTGTCAGTTTTGCGGCACCGCGCGGGCGCGCGCGGCCGAAGGCTATGTGTGTCCGCAATGTTGGTCGCGGCCGGGTGCGATTCGGTTCATCCGGCCGCCGTTTTGTGAGCGCTGTGGGCTGCCTTTTGCGGGCGAGATCGACGCGCCGTTCGAATGCAGTAATTGCCGGGAGATGGATCTGCAGTTTTCCCATGCCCGCGCCGCGGTGGTGGCGACGCCGTTTCTGCTCGAAGTGATTCACCGTTACAAATATCAACGGGCGCTGTGGCTGGAGCCGTTTCTGGCGGACCTCCTGGTCCGGCAGGCCGCCGCCGAATTGCAGGCGGGCGGCTGGAACCTGATCGTGCCGGTGCCGCTGCATCCGCTAAAGCGCCGCGAGCGCGAGTTCAACCAAGCCGAGCGCCTGGCGGCGCATTTGAGCCGGGCCACCGGGATTCCGACAAACCACCGCGTGATCGAACGATCCGCGAGGACGTGCACGCAGACCCAGCTCAACCGCGCGCAACGCGCACGGAACGTCCACCGGGCTTTCCGGCCAGTGGCCGGCGCCGACGTGCGCGGCAAGCGCGTCGTGCTGGTGGACGATGTGTTGACCACCGGCGCCACGACCAGCGCTTGCGCGCGCGTGTTGCGTGGCCAAGGCGCCAGTGACGTGGCCGTGTGGACGGTCGCGCGTGGCCTATGACCGCCCCGCCAACACGGCCTCCCGCCGGCGCGGGCGTGGAGGTGCGGACCCGGCGCGAGGACGATTTTTCCGACCTATGAGTACACCGAGTTTCTCGAAGAAAAACGAGGCTTTGTCCGCCGCCGGCGGACCCGCCGGCAACGCCGCCGAGACCGCGTTTGTGCGCAAGCCGAAGCTGGGCGCCACCAAAGCGCGCAAAAAGGAAATCCCCGAAGGCCTGTGGACCAAGTGCCCCAAGTGCGGGAACATGTTGTATGACAAGGAACTCGACAACAATCTGAAGGTCTGCCGGTACTGTGGACATCATTTCGCGATCAGCGCGCGCGAGCGGATCAACGAACTGGTCGAGACCTGCACGTTCGAAGAAATGGACGCGGGCATGGTCAGTGTCGATCCGCTCCAGTTCACGGGCGTGGCGCCGTACACCGACCGGCTCGCCGCTTACCAGAAATCCACCGGGTTGAAGGACGCGGTGGTCACGGGAATCGGCCGCGTCGGCGCCTTTCGGGTGGCGTTGGGGGTGATGGACTTCGCTTTTCTGGGCGGTTCGATGGGCACGGTGGTAGGCGAGAAATTGACGCGTTTGATCGAGGCGGCGACGGATCGCGGCCTGCCGCTGGTGATCATCTCGACCAGCGGCGGGGCGCGCATGTACGAAGGCATGTTCAGCCTGATGCAAATGGCCAAGACCTCGGCCGCGCTCGCTTACC
>JAKCAB010000832.1 GCA_021839785.1 bacterium
TTCAGCAGCAATTGCCGCAGGCGATGGCGGTCGCCCAGGACCGTGAGCGGCTTGCAGGCGTCGAGACGCATCCGCACGCCGCGCGGCTGGGCGAGGATCTCGGCGTCGGCGAGGGCGTCACGCACCAATTCGTCAAGCTGGATCGGCTCGCGCGCGAGCGGAACCTGCCCGGCGTCCGCCTTAGTCAGCAGCGTGAGGCCATCGACGATCTGAGCCAGCCGGTCCAGTTCGTCGAGTTGGCTGAGGAGCCGCTCGCGGTGTGCCGGAGCCAGCGACGGGTCTTGGAGGAGCGTGTCGAGTTCGCCCCGCATGACGGTGAGCGGCGTCTTGAGTTCGTGCGAGGCGTGCAGGGTGAATTCGCGGATGCGCTGAAACGACTGGTCGAGCCGCGCGGTCATGGCATTGAAGACTTCGGTCAACCGGTCCAATTCGTCGCCGTTGCCGGTGCGGGCCAAGGGTTCTCCGAGGTTGCGGTCGTTGATCCGTTCCGCCGCCGCGGTGAGCGTGGCCACGGGGGCGAGCGCCCGGCGCATGAGCCACCAGCCGCCGCCCAGTGCGAGCAGGCCGGCGGGCACGCCGCATCCGAAGAGGATGCGAGACACTTCTCCCCAACCGCCTTCGTCCTCGGCGATTTCCTGCTCCGGCGCCTCGCCCCCCAGGGCACGGCTGCGCGGTTCGGAGACAAACTCATGATACGACAACAACCCCATCGCCAGGAGCGAGACGAATAGGATGCCGGCGTACCACAAGGTCAGACGGGTGCGGATGGTCATGGCGACTCCTTGAGTACGTAGCCGGCGCCACGCACGGTGTGGAGCAGCTTGCGGTCTTCGCCGGCGTCGATCTTCTCGCGCAGGCGCATGATATAGACGTCCACCAGATTGGTGCCGGGGTCGAAGTCGTAATCCCAGACTTTTTCGAGCAGCAGCATCCGACCGCAAATCCGGCCCGGTGTGCGCAGGAGAAACTCCAGCAAGCGATACTCGCGGGCGGTCAGCTCGATGGCGCGTTCGCCCCGGCGCGCCTGGTGAGTGACCGTGTCCAGCGCCAGGTCGGCCACGCGCAGCACCAGCGGCGTGGACTCGGCGCTGCGCCGCCCCAGCGCACGCAGCCGCGCAATCAATTCGGCCAGTGCAAACGGCTTGGGCAGGTAATCGTCCGCGCCGGCGTTGAGGCCCTCGACGCGCTCGTTGACCTGGCCGCGTGCCGAGAGAAGGAGTACCGGCGTACGCACGCCCCGCTCGCGCAGGCGGCGCAAGACGCCCAGCCCGTCGCAGCCCGGCAACATGATGTCGAGCACCAGCGCGTCGAACGGGGTGGTAATCGCGGCGGCCAGCGCGTCTTCGCCGTTGTGGACCGCGTCCACGGCAAAGCCTTCCGCGGCCAGGCCTTTGCGGATGAAGGCGGCGGTTTTCCTGATGTCTTCGACGACGAGTACGCGCACGCGCAAAGACTAGTGGTGCCGGCGGTTTACCGAAGGCATTTCTTAAGAGATGCGGTCTTAGCGTGCGGCCACTCGCACGAACATCACGGAGAGATCGGAGGGATCCTTGTGCGCCTCCGCAACGCTGTCGGCATTGACCCTGTCCATTGCGTCGGGCGCGACCGCCGCAATCAAGATGAGCCAGTTCACGACGAAGGGCAGATCGGCTTGTGTGGGGCGTGGCAGGTCGGAAAGGCCATCTTCGTTCAGGTCCCCGCTCAGGTCCTGGCGCTCGTCGCCGGAAAGGCGGGGGTTGCGACTTTCGAGCACGTCCCTCTGCAAAGCTCCAAGAGGCAGGAACGGGTTCGTGATCTCGCGCGGGTGGGCGAACCTGGGTTGCGGCGCGGCTGCGCCGGTGAGATGCGAGGTCAACGCTAGTACGGCCAACCCCGGCAGCAGCTTGAGGATCGAGAGTTGGTTCTTCATGGTCCGTTCACTTTCACGCGATAGAACAAATCCCCGGACCCGCCGTTCAAAGGAAATGACAACTCAACAGTGTGGCTGGTTCGCTCCCCGCCCCAAGAGCCGACGGTTTGCCAGCCGGCGGCGGCGAGCGAACGGTTGGATTCGAGGCTGTAGCTGGCGCCCGCCATCGCGAAGAATCGCACCACGAATTTCCCTTCCACCGTACGCACAGCTTCCAGCTTTACGGCCGGCCGACCCGGACTGGGCGCCGCCGCCGTCCAGGACAGCGGATCGTTGCCGAACGCCTCGGGCTGCGGACGCACCAACGCCGATCCCCCACCATCGGCCGCGGCCGGCCACGGCGGGCGGGACGAGTATTGCACGCGGTCCACCAGCAGATACGGCACGAACCCGGCGTCCGGGTGCGGTGGCAGTTGGGGGGAATCCGGCCGGTACAACTCGAGGCTTTCGCCCGAATTGCTGAGTTTGCCACGGTAAGGCCCAACGATCGGGGTGGACGACGGCACGGCGTACAGGTCGCGAAACCGCTCCAGTTGGGCGGCATCCAGCGCGGGGTCGAAACTCACGACCAGCGCAAAACTACCGGGAGGCAGCGCCGCGCCCGGCGGGAACGTGAAACCGATGGCCCCCTGGATTTGCCACGAATTCGTTGCCGCCGCCGGGTCGTAAAGCGGCACGCTGACGGGGCCGAGATTGTAGAGGGCCACGTATTCGTCCAGCGTGTTGTCGGCGGTGTTGGTGTCTTGGACCCAATTCGGAGGGCGATACATGATTTCCTGGATCACGACCGGGCCAACAGCAGGCGCGGCGTTGGGCGCGCCCCGCCCCGTGCGAAACTCGGCGAGGCTGCGCGGGTTGTCCGCCCCGAAGCTGCGGGCGGCCAGCGGCACGAACTGCGCTCCGGTGCTGGTTTCGACCCGCCCGA
>JAKCAB010000274.1 GCA_021839785.1 bacterium
GACCACGCGCCGGATGCCGGCGGCGACGATCGCCTCCGTGCAAGGCGGTGTGCGGCCGTGCGTGCAACACGGCTCCAGCGTCACGTAAAGCGTGGCGCCTTTCGACGAATGGCCGCGCCGCGCGGCGTCCCGCAAGGCTTCGATCTCCGCGTGCGGTTCGCCGGCGCGGTGATGCCAGCCTTGGCCAATCACCCGGCCCCGCTTCACCAGCACCGCGCCCACCAGCGGGTTCGGCGACGTGAAGCCGTATGCCCGCCGCGCGAGGCGCAAAGCCAGGCGCAAATAAGGAAGGTCCGAAGCGTTGCGCGCCGCACTCATGAGTGGATCATTGCCGTCTGGCGGTTAGGGAACCCGTGATGGGAGCCGTTGCTTCGGGTTTACGGCGCAGCCGTTCGGTCGGCTGCCCAACGCAGCGCCGTTGTGCTCCCGAAGACTTTCATGCGGTCAAAGTAGCTGATCAGTTCCGCTTCGGACATCCCTCGCAAGACTTGCACGGCTTGGCTATCCAGCGCACGCAAGCTGTCGCGTTGTTGGGCTACCTCCGCCAACCGGTCGCCGACCGTGGCCCCCTCGTTCCCGTAAGGGGTGGTGGGATCGACCATGCCGAGCAGTTTGCGCTCGATCGCCTGTCCGGTGAGTTCGCCGATCGTCGATTCTCGCCCCAGCGAATTCTCGATCTGCTGGGCCAGCGCGAGGCCGATTTGGAGGGTGTTCCGGGATGAGGCGTCATCGCCCGCCGACTGGTAGCGGCCAACCAATTCGGCGACATCAAACCCGAGTTTCTTGAGCTCCGGCAGTTGCGGGATTGGCAAGTGGGACCACGCAAAGTACTTGGCTTCCAACTCCGAAAGCCCGGCGGCCCGGTAGGCTTCCTCGGCGGCTTGAACCGAGCTGGCCGCATAGTCCCGCAACGTCGTTTTGCTGAGTCCATTCTGGAGATCCTGCATTGCCAACTCCGTCTGGCCCGCTTTGAAATGCTCGCGCGCCGAAAGATAATCTCCCAATGCGTTGCCGGGATCGGACCGCTTGATGGTATCCAGCCACTTCAGGCGTTCCGCGGAGGCGGGCGTTTTGATGTCGAACGGGCCCGCGCGGTAGTAAGCCATAAAGGCAACTTCGGGATCGTCCGGATACTTCGCCAGTGCTTCTCGCAACAAACCCCGATCGGCCGTGAGGCGAAAAGCGGCGAGCAGGCTGTCCGCGCTGCGGTGGTTCGCCTCGAGGTAGGGCTCAAGTCGTCCGTACTCTATTGGCACATGATCGTTCCCTTCGGCCTCAAGGCGGTCAAAAAGGCTTGTCGGCCCGGCTGCGGACGATCGCCCGAGACCATCGGACGATGCGCGGAAACGACTGAACGTTCCGCTCAGTGAGTCGCCTACATCCCACTCGGTCGGGGATGTCTCGGACGCTGCTTCCTTGCTGGAAATGCTGGTTGCCGAGCGATGACGATAATCGAGGAGCAGCGCGAGGAACAGCACCGTGACGGCGGCGGTGATCAGAGTGCTCGGTTTCATGGCCGGGGAGGCAAAGCTACTTGCGTTGAGCAAACTACACAAGTCGGGTCTCGAATTCCCGCAACCAAAGTGCGCCAATTGGCCGGGCCGCTTCGCGCCCTGGCGTAGGTGGTACGGTCAGGTGGTCCTGGCAACTCGTCGGTTCCGGTGGCGGTGGCGGCAGTCCAAAACAGGCTTCAACGCGGGCGCACAGTCAGGTAACCTTGTTTTGTGGATCGAACGGTGAACGAAGCGCGCGGGTTCCGCGCGGCGGCGCGCTGGGACATCGCGCAGCAGGTTCGCATGACCCCGCAGGAACGCCAGGCCGTGGCGCGCGAGCTCCGCCTGCGGGTGTACGGGCGCAACGCAAAGGACGTGCGAGCATGCGACCGAACCGGATAGACGCCGGCCATTTTTCTGCCGATGTCCTCGAGTTCGTCGCCTTGCTGCACCGGTGCCAGGAAGAAGCCGCCGCCCGCCTGAAAGTGCTGGAGGATCTCGAGTTTCTACGGAACCAACGCCCGGCAGGCAACTGATTCCCCGGTTCCGAACGTTTGCCGAGAGGTGTCCCCATTCTTGGCGCGCGACCGTCTCGGTCGCAGCCAGCCGCGGTGTCTCGCCGACGGGAAGAGATCTCTGGACTTCGGTTCACCCAAGGCTTGGCACCACTCGCAGTTCCAGGGTTCGGCGGCGTGGCGCGGGTTGGACACCCGCGCTCCTGCCGGCCAGCGCGTTTCGCGCTCGCCGGGAAGGCGGCCGAGTCGCAAAATGGCCGGGCCAAATGACGCGCACCCAACACATCCGCGCCCGCATTGTCTGGCCGGTGGACCAACTGCCGCTGGACGACGGCGCGTTGGTCGTCGCCGACGGCACGATCCGCGCGGTCGGCCGCGCCCGCGACCTCGCGCCGCCGGCCGGCGCCGCGCGGGTCGATCTCGGCGACGCGATCCTGCTGCCCGGTCTGGTCAACGCGCATTGCCATCTCGACTACACGCACATGGCGGGTCAGATCGCGCCGACCAGCGTGTTCACCGATTGGATCAAGTGCATCACCGCGCTCAAAGGCGCGTGGTCGGCGGAGGCTTTTCGCGACTCGTGGCTGGCCGGCGCGGCGATGTCCATCCGGCGCGGCGCGACCACCGTGGCGGACATCGAGGCGGTGCCGGAGTTGCTGCCCGACGTTTGGCGGGAAACGCCGCTGCGGGTGATTTCGCTCCTGGAAATGACGGGGGTGAAAAGCCGGCGGGATCCCGGCGCCGTTTTGGGCGAGGCGCTGGCCAAGGCCGATGCCTTGCCGGCCGGCCGCTGCGGGGTCGGCCTTTCGCCGCACGCGCCTTACTCGACGGTGCCCGAGCTGCTCCGGCTCAGCGCGGAAGCGGCGCGGGAGCGGGGCTGGCGGTTGGCGACGCACGTCGCGGAATCGGCGGAAGAGTACGAGATGTTCACCGAGGCGCGCGGCCCGATGTACGAGTGGCTGGCCCGGAACGAACGCGACATGGCGGACTGCGGCGGGGTTTCGCCGGTGCAACATCTGGCGCGGCACGGCGTGTTGGGCCCGAATTTGCTGGCGATCCACGCCAACGTTTTGCAGTCCGGCGACGCCGAACTGCTGGCCGGCAACGGCAGCACAGTGGTTCATTGCCCGCGCAGCCACGTCTATTTCGGCCACCGGCCGTTTGCCCGGCTGGGCCTGGAGCGCGCGGGTGTGAACGTTTGCCTGGGCACCGACAGCTTGGTCACGGTGCTGAAGCGCCACGAACAGGTGCTCGATTTGTTCTGCGAAATGCGGGAGTTCCTGGCTGCCTCGCCCGGCGTGGCGCCGGCGGCGGTGGTGCGCCTGGTCACGGTGAATGGCGCGCGCGCGCTGGGGCTGGCCGGGCGGGCCGGCACCTTGGCCGCGGGCGCCTGGGCGGACGCGATCGCGGTGCCGTTCGCGGGCGCGATCGCGGAAACGGCCGAGGCGGTGGTGCACCACGCCGGGGACGTGGCCGCGGCGATGATCGCGGGCGAATGGGCGCTGGCACCTGCGGGCGGGCAAACTCCCGCGTAAGTTTTCATGGAAGCGAACAAAGTTGTGCTGATCACCGGAGCGGCAGGCGGGCTGGGCCAAGCCTTGACCGGCGCTTTCGCGGCAGCGGGCTGGCGCGTGGCGGCGGGTTTCCACCGTACGCCGATCGTCTCCAGCAACGACGCCGTCTGGCCGGTGGCGCTGGATGTGACGGAGCCCGAGCGCGCGACGCAGGCGGTGCAAGCGGTGGCGGAGCGTTGGGGGCGGCTGGATGCCTTGGTCAATAACGCGGGCGTGACGGCGGACGCCGCCTTTTTCCAGATCGCGGACGCGGATTGGGATCGCGTGCTCGCGGTGAATTTGAAAGGCGCGATGGCCTGCGCGCGGGCGGCGGTCTGGCCGATGATCCGGCAACGAGACGGCCACATCGTGAACGTGAGCAGCTTTGCCGCGCGGGCCGGCACGCGGGGCCAGGCGGCGTACGCGGCGGCGAAGGCGGGCTTGATCGGCTTGACCCAGTCGCTGGCGGCGGAATTGGGGTCGCGCAACGTGCGGGTGAACGCGGTGTTGCCGGGCGTGTTGCCGACGGCCATGACCGCGGCGCTCGAGCCGGAGGCGCGGGACCGGCTGGTGGCGGGCAACTTGTTGCGCCGGATGAATTCGCTGGGCGAAGTGGCCGGCTTCATCGTGTTCCTCGCCGGAATGCGGAACGTTTCCGCGCAGGTGTTTCAACTGGACAGCCGCCCGGCGCGGTGGACTTGAAAGGGAGCGCGCGTGCCGAAGTGGTTGAAGTCCGTGGTGGCGGTGTTGCTGCTCCCGTTGTGCGTGGGGGCGACGCAGGCCGTGGGCCAGGTGGTGCAGGCCGGATCGGCGGCGGACCGGTTCTGGGTGGCGCTGGTCGCGGGCGTGGCCTGCTGGGTGGTGGTCTATACGCTGCTGCCGCGGCCGATGCGGCTGTACGTGCTCGGGCACGAGTTGACCCACGCGTTGGTGGCGTGGTTTTCCGGCCGCAAGGTGCGGCGGATTCGCGTGGGCCGGACTTCGGGCAGCGTGGCAGTGGAGCGGGCCAATTGGGCGATCACGCTGGCGCCGTACTTCGTGCCGTTTTACGCGGCGCTGGTGGTGTTGGTGTTTTCGGTGGGCAACCTGTTTTTGGGCTGGGAGCCGTTCGTGGCGTGGTTTCACCTGTTGCTGGGCGCGGCGTACGCTTTTCACGTGACGTTCACGGCGCACGCCTTGAGCACGCCGCAGTCCGACCTCGCCCAGGAAGGCACGTTCTTTGCGTTGGTGGTCATCTGGCTGGGCAACGTCCTGGTCTTGTTGCTGGCCGTGCCGCTGCTGACGGCCGGCGTGGGGGTGCTGACCGCGCTAAGCTGGTGGCTGCACGATACCGGCCGGGTGTTGACCTGGCTGCACCGGCTGTTCTGAATCGGTCCTCCGGAGTTCCCAGCCGGCACGCGCTTTGCTTAGAAAGTACCGCCGGATCGCGCCGATCCGCGGGCTGACCAGATAACGTGATGAAAGGCCGAAAGGTCAGTCAAACCGGCAGTTACCGCGCTGGAAAGCGAACGAAACCGGGTCGGGGCGCGGAGCCGCGTTGACAATGCTGGCGGTTTGCCTACCGTCACCCGAACCCGGCACTGGACAAGCCGTTAACCGGTATTTCTAGAGATTGTGGCCGCAAGAGACGATTACTTGCTCGATAGCCTGATCGAGATGGGCTACGTGACCAACGAGCAGTTGGCGCCCGTCCGCGAACAGGCGGATTCCACAGGCGAAGGCGTGGTGGACACGCTGGTCGCCCAAGGTGTTTTGTCGGCCGCGATCGTGGCCCAGGCCAAGGCCACGCATTTCGGCGCCGAGTTCGTCAGCCTGGGCGATTTGCGCATCCCCGACGAGGTCTTGGCCGCGGTGCGACGCGACGTCGCCAAGCGCTTCAACATCGTCCCGGTCCGCAAAGAAGAACACGGCCTGGTGGTGGCGATGGCCGATCCGTCGGACTTGGAAACGCTCGACGGCCTGTCGCACACCCTCAACACCGAGATCATCCCGGCGGTCGCCACGGCCGAGGACATCGAGGGCGCCATCGGCAAGTACTACGGCGTGCGCGAAGACTCCGTGTCCAAGATGATCCAGGACATCACGGAGGGCGAAGTCGAGGTTGGCAAGGTTGCGGCGGTCCAGACCGACGACGGTTCGACCGTGGATGCCGACGCGCCGATCATCAAGCTCGTCAACACGCTGATCGTCGAGGCGTTCAAGATGCGCGCCTCGGACATCCACTTGGAGCCGTTGGACAAGCGGTTCCGCGTGCGGTACCGGATCGACGGGATGCTGCACGAGATGAAGAGCCCGCCCAAGCGGCTGCAGCCTTCCATCATCAGCCGCCTGAAGATCATGTCCAACATGTCCATCGCGGAACGGCGGATTCCGCAGGACGGCCGCATCCAGGCCCAGGTGGGCGGCAAGATGATCGACCTGCGCGTGTCCTGTCTGCCGACGACGCACGGCGAGAGCATCGTCATGCGCATCCTGGACAAGGAGGGATTGAAGCTGGGCCTGGCGGAACTGGGCTTTTTCTCGGACGACCAGCAGACGTTCGAGCGGTTGATCGGGCTGCCGGACGGCATCCTGCTGGTCACCGGGCCGACGGGTTCGGGCAAGACGACGACGCTTTACGCGGTGCTCAACTACATCAACCGCCCGGACCGCAAGATCATCACGGTCGAGGACCCGGTCGAGTACGTGCTGTCCGGCATCAACCAGGTGCACGTAAGCGAATCGGTGGGGCTGACGTTTGCGCTGGCGTTGCGGTCGATGCTCCGCCAGGCGCCGAACGTGATCATGTTGGGCGAAATTCGCGACGTGGAGACGGCCACCATCGCGATCAACGCGTCGCTCACCGGCCACTTGGTTTTCTCGACGCTGCACACGAACGACGCACCCAGCGCGGTGACCCGCCTGATCGACATCGGCGTGAAACCCTTCCTGGTGGCGTCGTCCACCCGCGCCCTGATCGCCCAACGATTGGTCCGCAAGATTTGTAAAAAGTGCATCCAGCCGTACACGCCCACGGAACACGAATTGCGCGCCTTGGGCATCGACCAGGCGAAGGCGGCGGCGGCGACCTTCCGCAAAGGCAAAGGCTGCAGCGACTGCAACAAGACCGGTTGCCGCGGCCGCATGGGCATCTTCGAGATGTTCGTGATCGAGGACGAAGTGCGGAAGCTGATTTACGAAAAGGTGCCGGCCACGGTCCTGCGCAGCCGCGCCCGCGAGCTGGGCATGCGCACGTTGCGCGAAGACGGCACCCGCAAGGTGCTGGCCGGTCTCACGACGCCGGATGAGGTCATCCGCGCCACGTCCATGGATGCCGATTAGACCCTTACCCGTGCGCTCGTTTTGCCGTCAACTCCAGCCCCGGCCTGTCGCCCGCCTGCAGGGCCGGTTTCTCATGCGCGTTAGCGGGGGGCGGGCCGTAGCCCGGTGATTTCGATATGTCGTATTCCATGTCCGATCTGTTGCAGTTGGTGGTGCAGGAAAACGCCGCCGACTTGCACATCCGCGTAGGCGTTCCGCCCGTCATCCGCCTCCACGGCATCCTGCACAAGGTCGAAGGACCGGTCCTCAAGCCGGAGGACACCGAGGAATTGATGCGCACGATCACCTCCGAGGAAAACGTCCAGCAGGTGCGCGAGCGCGGCACGGTGGACTTCGGGTTCGCGTTCGGCGAGCTGGCGCGCTTCCGGGTGAGCGTGTTCAAGGAAAAAGGGCGCTTCGGCATCGTCGCCCGCCAGATTCCCAGCAAGATGCTCACGCTGGAGCAAATCGGCCTACCGCCGTCCTCGAAGGAATTGTTGTACAAGCCGCGTGGCCTGGTGCTCGTCACCGGCCCGACCGGTTCCGGCAAGACCACGACCCTCGCCTCGATGGTCAACATCATCAACGAGGAGCGCGAAGATGCGCACATCATCACCATCGAGGATCCGATCGAGTATTACCACACGCACAAGAAGGCGGTGATCACCCAACGCGAGGTGAACGTGGACGTGCCGAACTTCGCCGAGGCGCTTCGCCGGGCGCTGCGTCAGGATCCCGACGTGATGATGGTGGGTGAAATGCGCGACTTGGAGACGATCGACGCGGCCATCACCGCGGCCGAGACGGGCCACCTGGTGTTCGGCACGCTGCACACCACCGGCGCGGCCAAGACGATCGACCGTATCGTGAACGCCTTCCCGGTCACCCAGCAGGAGCAAATCCGCATCCAGCTCTCGACCGTGCTCCAGGCGGTGATCTCGCAACTGCTGCTGCCGCGCTGCGACAAGCCCGGCCGCGTGGCGATCTTCGAGATCATGATCAACACGCCGTCCATCGCCGCGCTCATCCGCGACAACAAATCCTTCCGCATTCAGTCGGACATCCAGACCGGCGCCAAGTACGGCATGGTCACCCTCGACAGCTTCCTGCTCGACAAGTACAGCCAGGGCATGATCTCGCAGGAGGAAGTGATTACCAAATCCCAGGACCCCGTCACCATCCTGCAAAAGTTGCAGGATCTGGAGGCCGGCAAGACCCTCGAGGAAATCGAGGGACACAAGTAGCTCATGGCAGACGTCATTTCGCATCCCCTGATCGGAATCATCCGCGAGCGCGGGTTGATCGACGACATGCAGCTCGAGGAGGTGACGGCGGAGCAGGAGCGCACCGGCCGGCCGCTGAACGAGATCCTGGTGGATTACGGGCTGATCGACAACGAGACCCAGCTTCAACTCATCGCCGAATACCTGGGCACCGAGGTCGTCAACCTGGCCGAGGTCGAGTTCAGCCCGGAGCTCATCGAGGCCGTGCCCGCCGCCACCGCCCGGATGTACCAATGCCTCCCGGTCGGTCTGTACGGCGACACGCTGCGGCTCGCCCTGGCGGACCCGCTCAACGCCAGCGTGGTGGACGAACTCGGTTTCTCCGTCGGCAAGCAGATTCAGGTGGTCGTGGCCGACCCCGCCCAGATCGTCAAGCTCATCGAAAAGCATTACCCCCAGGAAACGGGGGGCATGGGCGACCTGCTCAAGGAGTTGGGCCTGGCGGAAGACATCGGCAAGGAAGTGGCCGAGGTCTCCGCCGGCACTGTGGACTTGGCGAACCTCGCCGGCGAGGCGCCGATCATCAAATTCGTGAACCTGGTCCTCCTCCAGGCCATCCAGGACCGCGCGAGCGACATTCACTTCGAACCGTTCGAGGACGAGTTCAAGATTCGCTACCGCGTGGACGGCGCGCTTTACGAAATGTCTCCGCCGCCCAAGCACCTGGCGCTGCCGGTGACCTCGCGCCTGAAAATTCTGGCCAACCTGGACATTTCCGAGCGCCGGCTCCCGCAGGACGGGCGCATCTCCATGAACATCGGCGGCCGCCAGGTCGATCTGCGCGTGTCCTCGCTACCGACCCAGTTCGGCGAATCGGTGGTGCTCCGCGTGCTGGACCGCTCCGCCCTCCAGCTCGAACTCGAAAACCTCGGCTTCCCCAAGGCGATCCTGGAATACGTCGCTGAGGGGATTCAGCAGCCCAACGGCATCTTCATCGTCACCGGGCCGACCGGCTGCGGCAAAACGACGACCCTGTACTCCTGTCTAAGGCGGGTGAACACGATCGACTCGAAACTGCTGACGGTGGAAGACCCGGTCGAGTTCGACATCGAAGGCATCATGCAGGTGCCCGTGCACGAAGCCGTGGGCATGACCTTCGCCAAAGCCTTGCGCTCCTTCCTCCGCCAGGATCCGGACATCATCATGTTGGGTGAAATGCGCGACTTGGAGACCTCGCAAGTGGCCATTCAGGCCTCCCTGACCGGTCACCTCGTGCTGAGCACCCTCCACACCAACGATGCGCCCGGCGCGGTCACCCGCCTCGTGGACATGGGCGTGGAACCGTTCCTCATTTCCTCGACGCTGCTGGCCGTGCTCGGCCAGCGCCTCGTCCGCACCATTTGCAAAAAGTGCCGCACGCCCTTCGAGCCCACCGAGGCCCAGCTCGCGATGCTGAACCTTTCGCCGCACGACTTGGGCGACAAGGTCTTTTACTACGGCCGCGGCTGCAAGGAGTGCAACGACACCGGTTACAAAGGCCGCAAAGGCATTTTCGAGCTGCTGCCGATTTCCGACCCCATCCGTCTGCTGATCAACGATCGCGCTCCCACGGTGGTCATCCGCCAGAAGGCCGTCGAGTTGGGCATGGTGCCGCTCCGCGAAGACGGCCTCCGCAGCATCTTCGACGGCGACACCACCGTGGAGGAAATCCTCAAATACACTTAGAGTCAGGAGGTACGTCATGGCGAAGTTCAACTACGTAGCGATGGATTCCCGCGGCAAGGAGACCAAGGGAACCCTCGAGGTGGGCAACCAGAACGAGGCCATCAATCGCCTCAAGGAAATGGGCTACTTCCCCACCAAGGTGGTCGAGGCGAAGGAGACCAAGGAAAAGGGCGGCAAGAAACCCAAGGGCGGCGGCGCCAAGGCTGAAGGCAAGAAAGGCGCCAAGGGCATCAGCATCAACATCAAGATCCCCGGCCTCGGCGGCAAGGTGAAGCCCAAGGTCATGACCGCCTTCACCCGCCAGCTCGCCACGCTGGTGGACGCCGGCCTGCCCTTGCTGCGCGGGATGCGCGTGCTCGAAAAACAGGAGCGCAACCCGACCCTTAAAAAAGTCATCGGCGACATTGCCGTGGCCATCGAAGGCGGCAGCACCTTCTCCGAGGCGCTCGCCCAGCACCCCAAGGTTTTCAACCGGCTTTACGTGAACATGGTCAAGGCCGGCGAACTGGGCGGCGTGCTGGAAGTCGTCCTGAACCGCCTCTCCGAATTCATGGAAAAGGCCCAGAAGATCAAGGGCAAGGTGGTCTCCGCCATGTTCTATCCCGCGGCGGTCATGATCGTCGCCGTGGTCATCCTGGGCGTGCTGATGGTGTTCGTGGTGCCCAAGTTCGAGTCGATCTTCGCGGACATGCTCGGCGGCGCCAAACTGCCCGGCTTCACCCGGTTCGTCCTCGACATCGCCAACGCCATCAAGAGCCAGACCATCGTGCTCATCGACAACCCGCCGTATTTCTATCCGGGCCCCGTCATCTGGGGTTTGGTCGCCTTCGTCATCCTCCTGCGCCTGGCGCTCAAGACCAAGAAAGGCCGCTGGTACTTTGACAAGTTCAAGCTCGTCATGCCCATCCTCGGGCCGGTGATCTCGAAGGTGGCCATCGCCCGCTTCACCCGCACCCTCGGCACCCTGATCAGCAGCGGCGTGCCGATCCTCCAGGCGCTCACCATCGTGAAGGAAACCTCGGGCAACGTGGTCGTCGGCAACGCCGTCGCCAAGGTCCACGAAAGCGTCAAGGAAGGCGAAACCATCACCGCCCCCCTCGATGGCTCGAACGTCTTCCCGCCGATGGTTATCAGCATGGTGGACGTCGGCGAGCAAACCGGCGCCCTGCCGGAAATGCTCATGAAGATCGCCGACACCTACGAAGACGAGGTGGACAATGCGGTCTCCGCCATGACCTCGCTGATCGAGCCAATCATGATCGTCTTCCTCGCCGTCATCGTCGGCAGCATCGTCATCGCCTTGTTCATGCCGTTGATCGAAATGATCAACCAGTTGGGCGGCGACGCCGGTTCGCGCGGCGGCGGCGAAGACTGACCTTCCGGCTGAATCGAGATTGCGCGCAAGCCGCCGGGCGGAAGCTTCGGCGGCCTGTTTCATTCGCCAGCGGCATCGCCGACGAAAACCGCAGCCCGCAATGAACCTCCCACCGAAACCCGCCCGCGCCCTCGGCATCGACATTGGCGGCACCAAAATGGCCGTCGCCGCGGTGGATGCCACCGGTCGGATTCACGCCCGCGCCACGCTCCCCACCGAAGCGGAGCGGGGCTTCGACCGCGCGTTGTCCCGCCTGGCGGGCACCCTCGATTCCGTGCTCGCCCAGGCCGGCTGGCCGGCGTGGCAGGTGCGCGGCATCGGCATCGGCTGCGCCGGCCCAGTGGACCCGGCCCGTGGACTCATCAACAACCCTTACACCCTCACCGGCTGGAACGGGTGCGACATTGTCACCCCGCTCCGGGAACGCTTCGGCGTGCCGGTGCGGCTGGAAAACGACGCCGACGCCGCGGCCTTCGGCGAATGCTTTGTCGGGGCTGGCCGGGGATTCGATCCGGTGGTGATGCTCGCGTTCGGCACGGGCATCGGCGGGGCGGCGATCGTGCGCGGCGCCATTTACCGCGGCGCGAACGGCGAGCATCCGGAACTCGGACATATCCCGGTCTTCCCGGATGGTCCGCCATGCTATTGCGGCCGGAACGGCTGCTTGGAATCCCTGGCCTCCGGCACGGCCATCGGGGCGGCGGGCCAGGCCGTGGGGTTCGCCGATGCGCGGGCCGTGTTCGCCGCCAACCGGGAAGGCCACGCCGCGGCGCAGGCGATTTTGGATCGCGCGCTGGCCGCGACGGCCACTGCCGCCTGGACGATCTGTCACACCTTCCTCCCGCAACGGCTCGTGCTCGGCGGGGGCATCATGGACGAACACTTCGACCTCTTCGCGGTGGCGATCGACCGGGCGCTGGCGCCGGCAACCCAGTTCACCCGGCCCGCGGTCAGCGTGGCCCGCGCCGCGCTCGGCAACGACGCCGGCCTGGTCGGCGCCGCGGCCCTGGCCCTGCGAGACGACTGACCGCGAATTCCGGAGAGCTGGCTTGCAGCCGGCATGGACGCGATTCATTCCCGCGAAGCCAGGTTGTGCGCAAAGCCGGCTACAAGCCGGCGCGCTGGACGGAATGGAAATCGCCACGCGAACCAGGAAGGGGTCGTCTCGGGCGAAAGCTTTCCGCCGTTCCGATCCGCGACCCGCCAACCGGGGCGGACAAGTCACCCAAGCCACCCATTCTCAAATCCGCGCTTGGGAAATGAAGCGCGCGCCTCCGGGTGCGGCGCCGATGCTGCCCGAGTCTTGAAGGCGAAACCAAGCGCTGGGCGATGGCTTCCAGCCGGAAAGGGCTGGTTCACCAACGTCCCTTCAGGCCGAACGTGAGTTTCAATCGGTTCGACTTTGACACCGACAGGACATTGAGTTGCGCCCACCGCCGCCGGTCTTGTCAAGCGGGTCAATGCGGCTCAAAGTTCGCTCATTCATGCAAGCGCAACGCCTGAACTACCCGAGGATAGACCGCGCGTTCGGTGGTTGTTCCCGGACCCGTCCCCTGGAACAACCGCACCGCTTGCGGTTGTTCCCCGGAATTGCCGGGTTCGACCGCATGCGGTTCAATAACTGTTAGAGGTCACTCTCTTCACAACACATGTCCGTCATCAATCAATCGCTCGGTCTTGTTTCTTTGGTCGTCCGTGACTACGACGAAGCGCTTTCGTTTTTTGTTGGAAAGCTCGGCTTTTCCCTAGTAGAAGACACTCCTGTGCCGAAGCAAAGAAAAAGGTGGGTCGTCGTTAAACCCAATGGCAGTAGCGGCGCTTGTCTTCTTCTGGCACAAGCATCTACGCCGGAGCAAATAGAGGCTGTTGGCAATCAAACGGGCGGACGCGTTTTCTTGTTTCTGTACACGGACAATTTCTGGAGAGACTACGAAAACTACAAAAGCAAAGGCATCGAGTTCATCCGTGCCCCAGAAGCGCAACCGCATGGAGAGGTCGCCGTATTCAAAGACCTCTATGGAAACGCGTGGGATCTCATTCAACCCAATGGCAAAAACAGGAGTTGGCAGCCATGACCTCTAACCCGGCAGTCGAGAGGGACAGCCAAAAAGCTGCGCTTTTTGGTTCCCTCCGCGCTTCGCGCTCCGGCTGCCCCTCACTTCCACGTTAGGCTGCTCGACCACGCCATGAACAATCAGCGCACAAAAGGACAGAGACAGTTTGCCGATTTAGTCGGCCTGCTGTTGTTCATCGTCTTTCTACCGCTTATCATCGTTGCGCTGGTATTTTATTTGCTCGCCGGTCTGTTTCTTCACCTTGCGGTGTGGTGCATTTGGTGCGCGCGTGGTCGTTATGTGCTGTTCGTCTATTCCGACAGTCCGATTTGGCACGACTACGTTGAGCAGCAAATATTGCCGAGGTTGGGTGAGCGAGCGGTTGTCTTGAATTGGTCGGCTCGAAGCAGATGGCAGCGCACATTGCCCGTTTTAGCCTTTCGTTATTTCGGCGGCTACCGGTCTTTCAATCCGATGGCTGTGGTATTTCGTCCATTTCGATTTGCTCGGCGGTTTCGATTTTACGAGCCTTTCCGAGATTTCAAGCACGGCAAGACCGAGGCAGTCACCAAGATGGAGGCAGAGCTTTATGATTTACTTGATGAGATTGCTGGGAGACGAGCAGCCTAACACCGCGCTGGAGCCAACGCCGACTGCCCCTTGAGCTTATGGACGGTTTGAGTTATACAACGATTATCGAGCCAGCAGAGCCGCTCGCCCGTCGGCGTGGCTCAGCTTTGGATCGTTGGGCGTCATAGTATGAGTCCGCGCGGGATAGTCAGCGCCAGTCGGGCCTTGGCCGAAGTCACAAGCGAGTTGGGGCGGTACTTCAAACGCAACGGTTACGTGCGGCGCCAGAACCCGAAGCGTCTGGCACGCGATGGATCCATGGGCTACAAGAAGGGCGATGAGGTGCGGTTGACGGCCCAGGACGAGCAAGAGTTGCTTCGCCTCGAGGCGTTGCTGAGACGAGCCGGCTTCCGTCCGGGGCGGCCTTTCGCGAAGGGGCGACAGTATCGCCTGCCGGTTTATGGAGGTGAGGCGGTGCGCCGCTTCCTGCGGTTGGTGGAACGAGCGGGGAACGCGAAACCAACCGCTCTACGCGAACCGCCGTCCTTGGCCACGACCTAATACTCGAACTGCAGCGCACGTCGCCGGCCGAGCTTCATCGGCAGCCAGCCGAGCAGCACGGACAGGAGCAGGAACGCCGACCACGCGCCGATCGTTTCCAGGCGGAACCCGGCCGCCAGCGCCGATGATGCCGATATTGAGCTTCTGGTTCAGGTTCTGGCCCCGCAGCAACGCGGGCATCGCCAGCACGGCACCGGTGGCCAGGCTGGTCGAGTGCAGGAATTGACGGCGGCTGATCCGGGACCCGATGCGAGCAAGCGGACGTGAGGTGGTCATGGACCCTGGCTTACGCCTCCGGCGGAGGTTCGACAAGCGGTTTTCCGATT
>JAKCAB010000323.1 GCA_021839785.1 bacterium
GTGGTTGGCGTCAGCGACCACAACGACGTGACAGGCATCGGTGTGATAATGGACGGTGCGCAAAACTGCCGGCAACACGTTGCGCACGGCAGGCCAACCGCGGGATCTCAAGGGCAGATCAACTGATTCAGTCCGAATCCCAACGGCACAATCCACCACGACCCGGATGGCGGCCTCGTCGGCCGGCGATTCGCTGAGAATGGCGACCTTCATGTGGCCGCCGGTACGCCGCCCAAAACGCCGCTGTACCAGACTTCGCCCAGGCTGGCATCGCCAAGGATCTCATCCAAATCGGGCCGGTCCGAAAGTCGCTGGAAGCGCGCCTCCAAACCGACCTTTTCGGCAATGACGATTTCCTCCGGGTGATCGCGGAACAGGTCGAGGAAGAAAGGCGAGTGCGTGGTGGCGATCACCTGAACCGGCTCGCGTTTCTCGCCGAAAGCGGCGGGGTTCGTGAGCCGATAAATGGCGTCCCGGACATCGCGCAGCAACCGCGGGTGAAGCCCGCGGTCTGGTTCTTCCAAACCGATGATCGAAGGTGGGGTGGGCAGGTAGGCGAGCGTGAGGATGGCTAGTGCGATCAGCGTGCCTTGGGAGAGATTTGCAGAGGGAATACTATACCCGCCTTGGCGAGTTCGAAGTGAAAGAGAACGATGGCCTACGTCCGGGGTGCTGAATAGCACCTTGTCAAATTCAGGCAGCCAGCGTCCAACTTCACGGTTCAACGCTTCGAATCGCTCCGGACTGTCGTCTCGCAGTTGATCTAAAACGACCGCAAGTCCTTCTCCTCTTAATCCGAGC
Source organism: bacterium (assembly GCA_021839785.1). The sequence continues at coordinate 802 of JAKCAB010000323.1, forward strand.
GCTTCGTTAGGACTCAGTCGTGCGGGCTTGGCTAGAACCTCTGGATCAAACGAATACCTGTGCCATTTACGCAGGCTCTTGTCTAAGCCGGCGGTCACATCCGTGTAGTCGCTTGGTTGCCACGATTTGCGGGCTCCGCCGAAGCCTAGTTTGAACAACAGCGAGACGCCTTGGTGTTCCGCAGTCCAGGACACATCCACTTCGATGTTTTCTTGGGGTTCAGCTTGTGCGTGCCTGTAAAAGTTGGAAGGAAGTTTGTCATAGTTCTGGAACCATTCGAGCGCCACAAACACTGTGCTCTTCCCGCTGCCATTCGGCCCCACAATAAGCGTGAACGGACTGAGCGGCAGCGTTGTGTCGCGCAGGACGCGGAAGTTTTTGAAACGGATTGAGCCAATCATTTTGACGTTGCGAGTGCAGCTTAAATGGTCGGTGTCCCGAAAAGCCAGCCCAGACGAGTGAGCGCGCCGATCACCGCCTCCACCCAAATTCCACCTCGTTCGCCCAGCGCGCGGTCCAATCGTTGTGGAAGGCTAACGGATTCGCTTTCGACCCGCTCCGGCCGGCGCATCAACGGACGAACAGCAGCGAAACCAGGTTCACGTACCCCGCGGCCAGGCAGTCGTCCGCGGTGACGCCCCAGCCGCCCGGCAACGATTGACTTTGCCGGACCGGCCAAGGTTTCCAAATGTCGAACAGCCGGAACGCGGCGAAAATCCCCAGCGTGAACACCCAGGCATGGCCGGAGACCAAATCGCGCGGCGCCAGCAGGTGCCCGGTGTGGAGTTGGTGGCTAACGGTCCAGGCCGCAAAACACAGCGGAATGGCCACGATCTCGTCCAGCACCACCGAGCCGGGATCGCGGCTTTGCAGGATGCGTTCGGCCGCGCCGCAGAGCCAGACCGAAGCCGCCACGCCCGCCAGGTTGCCGACCACGAACACCGTCCAGCTTTGGGGCGCCAGCAAGATTGCCGTCCACAACAAGCCGATCACGCTCCCGAACGTGCCCGGCGCGGCCGGCGCGCGCCCCGCGCCGAAGCCTTGCGCCGCCCAGAGCAGCCAGCGGTCCGCGGCACGCATCACATGTCGTCCAGGTACAACCGCCGGTTCCGCCACAGGTACAGCCCGCCGGACGTGAAGGTGAGCACGACGGTGACCCATTTCGCGGCTTCGGCGAAGTCCAGCACCCAGGGCCGGCCGAACAACACAAAGCCGAACACCGCCCGGCCCAGCGCCCCCCATTGCGGGTAGCTGACCAGCACGAGAATCGCGATGATGGCCACGATTTGGGAGACTGTCTTGTGCTTGCCGAAACCCTCCGCCGCCAGCACCACGTTCTTGGAAGCCGCCAGCAGGCGCAGGCCGGTGATCGCCAGCTCGCGGGCGACGATGATCGCCACCATCCACGCCGACACGAGGTCGCGGTCCACGAAGGCGATGAAGGCGGAGCAGGTCAGGACTTTGTCCGCCAGGGGGTCCATCAGAATGCCGAAATTGGTGATGAGTTTGCGTTGTCGGGCAATGCGGCCGTCCAGCAGGTCAGTCATCCCGGCGGCCACAAAGGTGGCCAACGCGAACGAATCGCCGAAACGCGTGTTCGAGAAGAACGCGACCAGGAAGAGAACCGTCAACGCGAAGCGGGAGACGGTCAGTTTGTTCGGCAACGTCATTGGCGCGGCTGTTTTAACGCAGCCCGCGGAGCGCGCCAAGCGGCAAAGGCCGGCGCGCTGCCCGCGTTGGCCTAACCGAGCAGCGCCCGGACTCTGGCCAGCGCCTCGTCCAGCTTGCTCGCGTCCTTGCCGCCGCCGCGGGCGTTGTCCGGCCGGCCGCCACCTTTGCCACCCACAAGGGGCGCGATTTGCTGGATGATTTTGCCGGCCTGAACTTTCGCCGTGAAGTCAGGCGCCACCGAGGCAATGAGCGTGACGGCGTTGACGGAGCCGCCGCCCAACACAATCACGCCCTTGAAACGGCCCTTCAGCGCGTCGGCCACCGCCTGCAAGAATTCCGGGTCGGAGTCGCCGAGGTT
>JAKCAB010000365.1 GCA_021839785.1 bacterium
TCGGGGTTTCCGATTACTTTTATGCCGAGGTTCAGAGTGGACTGAGCCCTGGCGAGGTGGTGGCGCTCGAAATTCCCAAGGAAGAGCAGGAAAGGCTGGCGCGCACCGCCTTCGCGGGTGCCGGGCCTGGCGCCAGCAGCCTCGCCAAAGCGGCCCGGCCGGCCGGCCAGACCAACGCCCGCCCGGCGCTGGCTGCCACCAACGCTCCAGCGCTCGCTTCAACCAACGCGCCGTCGCCCACCCCCGCGCCGGCGGCCAGCTCCAGCAGCGCAGCGAGCGGCGGCGGGGGCCGGGCCAGCCGCTGATCCGTTTCGCGGGCGGCCCCGCGCTTTTTTGTCATGGCTCTCGTCGAACTTCGCAACGTCAGCAAGATCTACCACCTCGGCGGGGAGGAGATTCGCGCGCTGGACAGCGTCTCGCTGGACATCCATGCGGGTGAGTTCATCTCGATCATTGGCCCGTCCGGGAGCGGCAAATCGACCTTGATGCACATCCTCGGCTGCCTGGACACGCCCAGCTCCGGCACCATTCAGTTGGATGGGATCATGTTCCAGGACGCCTCGCAGCGGCAGCTCGCCGGTCTGCGCAACCGCAAGATCGGGTTCGTGTTTCAGTTCTTCAATCTGCTGCCCAAGCTCAACGTGGTCCAAAACGTCGAGTTGCCGATGATTTACAGCGGTGTGTCCGGCAAGGAACGCCGCCGCCGCGCGTTGGGCGCGCTCGAGGCCGTGGGCCTGGCCGACCGCACCAAGCACCGGCCCAGCCAGCTTTCCGGCGGCCAGCAACAGCGCGTGGCCATCGCCCGCGCGCTCGTGAACGACCCGCGCATCATTTTCGCGGACGAACCGACCGGCAACCTGGACTCGCACACCGGCGAGGCGATCCTCAGCTTGTTCCGGCGCTTGAGCCAGGACGGGCGCACCATCGTGCTCGTCACCCACGACCCGGAAATCGCCGCCGTCACGCCCCGGCGGATCGAAATCCGCGACGGCAAAATCGCGGAAAAGGTGGACGTGACGCTGGCCGGCTTGGACCGAATCCGGCCGGGGGAACCCGCCCCGCAGCCATGAAATCGCCCGCCGTCAGCGTCCCGCCCGAGGTGGCCCGCCTGTCCTCCATCGGCCTCGAGACGACCATCGGCGTCGGTTTGCGCGAAATCTGGGCGCACAAGTTCCGGTCGGTGCTTACGATGCTGGGCATCATCCTTGGCGTCTCCAGCCTGATCGCCATGTCGGCGCTCGTGAAGGGCATGGAGAAAGGCGCGAAGGAAGCGTTGATCGCCGTCGGCGGCCTCGAAAAGGTCCGCGTCGAAAACCAGGATTTGCCGGTCGAACAGCGCTACCTCGCGGACCAGGCCGTGGGCATGACCATCAACGATGTCTATGCCTTGGAGGCCGGCGCGCCGCTGGTGACGCGAATTTCGCCTGAGATGCGCATCCCGGCGACGGTCTCCGCGAACGGCAAGACTTTCCGACCCTTCATCTGCAACGGCGTCTGGCCCGTGGCTTTGGAAATGTCGGAGCACGTCATCGCCCACGGCCGCATGTTCAACGCGATCGACGACGAGATGGCCCGCAGCGTGTGTGTGATCGGCACCGCCACGCGCGACGAGCTTTGGGGATCGCCGGAAGAGGTGGGCAAGGAAATCATCCCGGTCGGGCAAACGCTCTACATCAACGGCGTGCCGTTCAAGATCATCGGCATGTTCAAGCATTACGAAAGCGAGCAGGCCCGCAAAGAGCGGGAGCTGGCTCAGCTCCAGGCGCAGCAAGGATTGACGAACAAGGTCACCGGTCCCGTCCGCGACCGGGGCTGGCGGGGGCGGGGCCCTGGCGGGTTCGTGTACTGGCTCAAGAACGCCACGATCTTCATGCCGTTGAACACCGCATATATCAAATTCCGCACCGGCGGAACGCCGTCCGCGTACAGTTGGGGCAGGTCAAGCACCACCAGTAGTTCCGCCGCGGGCGGGACGGTGCCCGATGTCCGGCTCTCCAATCTCGAGCTCAAGGTGGCCAGCGTGGACCTGCTGACCGAGGCGTTGACGCAGGCCCGCAACGTGCTGATGAGCACCCATAAAGGCATCGAGGACTTTACGTTTCGCACCCAGGAAGACTGGGCGGATAACATCAAACTGTTCATCCACAACGCCCGGCTCAGCGGCGGCTTGATCGCCGGCATCAGCCTGCTCGTCGGCGGCATCGGCATCATGAACATCATGCTGGCCAGCATTTCCGAGCGCGTGCGCGAAATCGGCATCCGCAAATCGGTGGGCGCGACCACCGGCGACATCTTCATCCAGATTCTGGTCGAAAGCCTGGTCATTGCCGTGCTCGGGGGCTTGACCGGCCTCGTCACTTCGTTTGGTCTGGTCCAACTGATCGGCTCGTTTTCGCCCACCGACAACGCCCCGATCGTGACCGTCGGCGCGATGGCGCTCGCGTTTGCCTTCAGCGTCATCGTGGGCATCCTCGCCGGCCTGTTCCCAGCGTTCAAAGCCGCCCGCCTGAACCCCATCCAGGCGCTCCGCTACGAGTAAGGCCATGAACCTCCTGAACACCATCATCGTCGGCCTGAAGGAGGTTTGGTCGCACAAGTTCCGGTCGCTCCTCACGATGCTGGGGATCATCCTCGGCGTCGCCAGTCTGGTGGGCATGGCGGCGATCATCAAGGGCATGGAAAACGGCATGAAGGAGGCCATGATCGCGATGGGCGGCGCGGACAAGGTGCTCCTCGAGGAACAGGAAGTCCCCGCCTGGCAGGAGCAACTGGCCGACCAGGCCCCCGGCCGCACGATCGTTGACGCCCGCGCCCTGCGCGACAGCGCGCCGCTCCTGCGCCTGGTCTCGCCCGAAATGGCCATCCGCGGCGTCACCCTCACGCGCGGCGACAAAATGACCATGCCCTCCGAATGCGTGGGCGTCTCGCCGGCGGTGCTGGACATGAACCTCCACACGCTCCAGTACGGCCGGTTCTTCTCTGACCTCGACGAGGAATACGCCAACCCGGTGTGCGTGATCGGCACCGGCATTCGCGACGAACTCTTTGGCGAGCCGGACAAGGTCGGCCGCGAAATCGTCCCGATCGGCCAGATCATCTTCATCAACGGCCAGCCGTTCACCATCGTGGGCATGTTCCAGCACTACGAAAGCGAGGAGGACAAGAAACAGCGCGAGCTGGAAAAGGCCGCCGGCCCGGAGAAGCCTCAAGCCGGCCCCGCCCGCCGCAAAGGCTGGGGACGCCGCGGCGGCTGGGCGTTTTGGCGGAAAAACATGACCGTCTATATGCCGTTGAACACCGCTTGGCTGCGGTTCCGCGCCGCCGGCGACCAGGACGGCATTCCCGACCCGCGCCTCACGGACATCGACCTGAAGGTCGCCGACCTCAGCGTGCTCGAGCCGGCGTTGCAGCAGGCCCGCAACGTCCTGATGATGACCCACTGCGGCATCGAGGACTTCGGCTTTCGCACGCAGGAAAACCAGCTCGAAAACATCAACCAGCAGATTCGGAACGCGCGCCTCAGCGGGGGCATCATTGCCGCGATCAGCCTGCTGGTGGGCGGCATCGGGATCATGAACATCATGCTCGCGAGCATCAACGAGCGCATCCGCGAGATCGGCATCTGCAAGGCGGTGGGCGCCACCGGCCCGGCGCTCTTCACCCAGATTCTGGTCGAGAGCGTGGTGATCGCGCTGGTCGGCGCGCTCATGGGCGTGGTGGCCTCGTTCGGCTTCGTCAAGATTCTGGAAACGGTCACGCCCACGGCCAACGCCCCCGTCATCACCTCCACGGCCTTGATCGCCGGCGTCGTGTTTAGCGCGTTTGTCGGTGTCGTGGCCGGCCTGTTCCCCGCCTTCAAAGCCGCCCGCCTGAACCCCATCCAGGCGCTGCGGTACGAGTAGGGGCGCGCCCCGCTCAATGCCAACTTCAACTGACGGTCGTCTCGCGCGGACGGATGACTGCAAAGGCTTTCGGTGGCTTGCCTTGGCTGGAATGGACGACTACGGTGCCGTTATGAGCACGGCGGAACTGATCGAACGCGTCAGGGCACTCCCGCCCCGCGAGCGGCAAAAGATACTATCTGCAGTCCTGACATTGGAAGACGCGGAATCGGTACGGTGCCGCGCGCAAACCAAGCGTCTGACCTGGCCCGACGTTGAAGTGCGGGCCAAACGCATCTTCGGTGATCGCGTGCTGCCGAACCTGGTTCTGGCGGGACGCGAGCAATCGACTTTCTGAGCGGCGTGATTTACTACGCCGACAGTAGCTTTCTGGTGTCGTGCTATCTCGTGGACTCGAACACGCCGCGGGCCAATGTCTGTTTGCGCCGGATTCGCTCCGGTTTGCCGTTCACGGCTCTCCACGCGCTGGAAGTACGAAACGCAATGGAACTGGGCATCTTCCGCGGTCTGCTTCCCGCGGCGGATAAGGCAGCCGCCTGGGCCTGCTTGGAAAGCGATCTGGCAGGCGGACGATTGGTCAGAACCTCAGTGTCTTGGCCGTTGGCGTTCCGGTTGGCCGTGCGCCTCAGCGAAAGTCATTCCGTGGTCACTGGCGCGCGAAGTCTGGACATCCTCCATGTTGCGGCGGGGAAGACTCTGCGTGTCGCAGAATTCCTCTCGTTCGATGACCGCCAGCGGACTCTGGCGACCTTGGCGGGGCTGACGGTGGGGCCTTAAAACTGTAATGACAGACGATCGGCGGGCGCCAAAGCGGCGCTCACACAGGCGGTCCAAGCGCCAGCGCGATCATCCCAAAGCAGCGCAGTCGCGAAGCGTTTGGAGTGCGCCGCTTCACCTGCGCTTTGCGACGGGCACGAAATGCCGACAAAGCGTAACCGTGACCTCGGATAGACTCCGCCACCTCAAACCCAATGCGCCCCGCGCAGATGTGAATGATTCAGTTCATCGATGGCGGCCCCTCCGTGACTCCTGATACTGAGTTGCGATCAAAAGGATACGAACGCGCCCTCACCCCAACCCTCTCCCCTGTGGGGAGAGGGTTGGGGTGAGGGGGGTCGTAGCCATTTGAATGCACTTTGGTATGAACTCTCAAGCCGCATAGTGGGGGCTGCCATTCAGTGCAGCGCATGGTTCGGCAATCATAGTTACCGTTGTCCCAGCATCAGAAGGCGAGCCCACTCACCGAGTGGATGCCGTTCTCGCCTTCTGAATAGCGTCAGAAAGCTTCTCGAGTTTGTCGCCCTCTGATGTCCACACCTCTCCAGTCAATGTGTCGATCACATAGCAACCGTGCGCTCGCACGTTCTCAGTGCCATATCCCCAAGCTGAGACTTGGTATCGTGGTGCAGTTGGGGACTGTTGGGAAGTGGCGCAGCCAGCCACGAGCAACATGGTCGAGGCGAGAAGGATCGTGATGGTTTTTTTTCATGACTTGAGTTGATGTCCAACAATCTTAATAAACATCAGAATCGTTGGTTTATCCGGGTGGTCGCGTTAACATTGCCGGTTGTGGGAATCACCGGATGATAGGAACCCTTGTCGCTTGACTGGTCAAGGCCACAGTTGCTTACGGCGCAACGGTTGAGGAAAGAAGACCCCGTCCATGCAGCACAGAGCGGGGTCTGGAGAGGGCGATAGTTTTGTCGGTTTATCCGGGTACGATTGGACCGGCAAAACCGACACCGTGGAAGAGGTCTGTTTTTGCCGATTGGTTCGGATTGGTTCTTTGACCGCGAACCGACCACCACAGCACGTCGTCGAGGACGCTCTTCGTCGGCCTCGATTTGCACCAAGACTCGACCCCGTCGCCATCGCCGAATCCGGTCTGGTATTCGTCGGCCACTCGGGCAGTGGCTGAGGCCAACGGCTCTGCAACACCTCACGCCACGGCAATCCCTTCAGCGCTGGCGCTTCACTGGATGTGCCACGCGCTTGAGGCACCGGGCCGAAGCCCATCCAGACGCTCCGGCATGGACAGGCTTCGAGCGAGACCCCAGCCGATTTGATCGACGCCCGATTCGCGACAGGTTGAGCACCCATGAATCCAGTCGAGGCCACAAAAATGCTGCGGAGCCGCAGCGATGACATTTCCGCGATCGTCACGGCGATGCACCTGGTCGTCCGCGATCTGGGAAACCCCGCCACGCAGGGTGAAATCCTGCGCGCGCTCTTCGAGTTGACGAAGCAGGTCGAGGTGGTGAAGAAGCACCTCATCCGCCTCGAAAAGGGCGACCACTCAACCGTCCTTTGAAGCCAGCCGCCCGAGCGCACCCGCGGCCAGCACCAGCGGGTATAACCGCTCGAAATACCAGAGCCGGGCGAAGTAAAGCCCGATGGGCGCCGGTTCGCGCCACCGCTCGGCTTCCACGGCGCGAACCAGCCATTGCGCGCCGCGCGGCACGTTCTCGCCGGACGTCGGATCGTCGGCGAGGGCTTCCACCGCCAGCGCCGTTTCCTCCATCGTGGAAGGAGCGCCCAAAGCGCCGCCCCAACCGCCATCGGCGTTTTGCTGGCGCCGGAGGAAGCTCCATCCGTTCGTGCGAATGCCGTGCAGTGCCGCCTCCTGGCCCGTGCCGAGCAGTGCCTGCGCGGTGCCATAAACCGGGTTCTCGTGTTGCGGCGCGTGTTCGTTGCCAAACCACAGCGGCACCCAGCCGCCGTCGGTGCGTTGACTGGTGGCCAGGAAGCGCCTTGCCCGATCTTGGGCGTGCTGGGTCTGACGGGCGAGGGCTGGCGGCAGTTGCGACAACCAGGCCCGCCAGGCCCGCAGCGCGTGGGCCGTCAGTTCCGGCGTGCTGCGGTCAAACGGCAGCGTGCCCCAGCCCCGACAAAACGTGGGGATGCCGCCGTCGCGATTTTGCAACCCCAGCAACCAGCGCACGCCGTCCGCCACGGCACGAAGGGTCTCCGCGTTGGGATCGCCGAGTTGACGCAGCGCCAGCAACGCGCCGGCGGTGTCGTCCGCGTCCGGCACGCCGCCCGGCAGGTCGGTCCATGCCCACCCGCCCGGCGCGGCGCCGGTGTACGGATGCACCCCGCGATGTTGTTGACCGAGCAGCCAGGCGCGCAAGGTGGAGCGCTGGGCGGCATCCAGAGTCTCCGGTTGATGCCGCAGCGCTTTGATGGCGAGCGTCGTCACCCAGGTCGCCAGATTCGTGTCGATCGGCCAGCTCCCGTCGGGCCGAACCGAGGCCCGGAGAAAAGCGACTCCACGCTTTGCGACCACATGATCTCCAAGTCCCATGCCCGCGAGGCTCATGGTGACGAAGCTCGTCAGCGGCGTGGCTTCGAGGAAACCGCCGTTAGGCGGTTGCAGTTGAGTCAACACGTCCAGGGTGCGACGGCGAACCAGCGAACGCACCGGGTGAAACCGCGGCGCATGGTGGTGGATGACCTGGCCGATGGCGATGAGGGCCGGCAGCGCGTAACTCACCACCGGCAGCCGCAGCGCGCCGAAGAGTCCCCGCGGCAGCGCCGCCAATTCGAATGGCAGCGGGCGGACGCGTTGCCAGCCGTCGGAGCCGAGGCGTCCGCTCAGCGCGAGCGTCATTGTGATCGGCACGCTGAAGGTGCGGTCCTGGCCGTAAAGTTTTTCGATGGCCGGCATGATTTCATCCGGCGGTCCGGCATGGCGGCGGAGATAGGCGGTCGCGCCCGCAATGGTGGTCGCGAACTCCGTGTCTGCCTGCGCCGCGCCAAATGCGGCCCAAACCAGCGCGGTGGTGCTGAGGTTGCTGCGGCTGCGCACGGTGTCGCCCCAACCGCCGTCGGCGTTCGCGTGCGCGGCCAGCCAGTTCAATCCGGAGCGAACGAGATCGCTGTGGGCGGTTCGGTCCACGGTGGCCAAAGCGGTCACGGCCGTGGCGGTCGAGAGGGCGCTGGCGCTGAGTTCACCCGTCCAGTGACCCGCGCGGCCGAGTTCCGACAGCAGCCGCGTCGTGACGCGGCGCAACGCCTGGCGAACAGAGTCGGCGAGATACGGGTTCACAGGCTCAGGTGACCGAGCGCGAGCAGGCCATAAAACGTGTACTCCGCGTCGAGATGATCGTCGGCCCAATGGCCGTGGAATCCGCCCTCGGCCGACCACAGGGTGTCGAGGAAATCCAGGCACCGCTCGTGAACGCCGCTGGGAACGCGGCGTTCGAGGCACGCCAACGCGTGCAGCGCCGTGGCCGTGGAAAGCAGGTCGGGCAGCGGCGCGCCGGGAACCGCCACGAAGCCGCCTTGTGGGTGGGCCTGCGCCAGAATCCAGCCGCCCACAGCCGGGTTCACCGGGAAGCCGAGATGCCGGATCAACGTGACCGCGCCGGCGGTGGCGTTGAGCGCGCCGACGGGCAGGCCGGGGGCGTTGCTCCAGGCGCCGTCCGGTGTCTCAAGCCGTTTCAGGCTGCGGATCAGTTCGAGCGGTTGCGGCGGCGTGCAGCCTAGGTCCTCGTATGCGCCCAGGGCGACGAACGCGCCGTAGGCGGTGCCGTGGGCGAGCTTCGGATTGCCTTCGTAGCCGCCGTCCGGTTTGCGGAAAGTTTCGAGCCGCGCCAGCAAGGCGCGATCGAGTCCCGCCGGTATCCGGTCGCGCCCCACCGCCGCCCAACAACGCGCCAGCGCGCCGCGGTGGACGAAGTCGAGGCTCGCACCGTCACCAAACGACGCCAGCCAGGCAGCCGTCCGGTCCGCCGGCACCGGAACATCCAGCGCCTGTGCCCCGGCGAGCGCGAACGTGGTGTAGTACAGGTCGGCATCGCCAGCCCGGTTGCTCGCGGCGCCGGCGGCGTTGAATCGCTGCCGGTAGAAATCGCGCACCAAGTCGGTGGAGTCGCCCAGCAGCCGCGGCGCCAGGCGGGCGACTTGGAGGAGTTGCAGGCGCAGGCTCACTCGGCGGCACCGGGAGCCGTCTCAGCCCGTCGTTGCTCGGCGTTCTTTTGCTCCTGCTCTTTGCACCAGCCCTTGATCTCGACGTCGTTGAAGATCTTGCCGACGACGCGGCGGAGCAGGCCCTTGAGGCTGGGGTTTTCCAAGGCGGTCAGCGAACGGATGGCTTCTTCCTTGTAGCTTTCGAGGAGGTGCCGGCAGCGCTCGTCGGCCTTGAGTTCGCGGTAAAGCGCTTCGACCGCCGCAGTGTCGGGCGTGAGTTCGCGTCGCCAGAGCCGGTCGAGGAACTCGCGTGATTCGCCGCTGGCGCGTTCGCGGGCCACCGCGAGCAGCAGGCTGGGCCGGCGGCTGGCGATGTCGTTGGTCTCGCCGGTTTCGCCCAGATCGCTCAAGTCGTCGCGAATCTGGTAAGCGACGCCCAGCGAGCGGCTGTAAGCGCCCAGCACGTCCCGGCATTCTTCGTGGCGCCTGGCGTAAATGGCGCCCAGCCGCAGAGCCACCTCGAAGGCCGGCGCGGTTTTTTGCCGGAAAATCTCCACGACTTGCAGCGATGTGAGCACGCCCGGTTGGCTGGCCCAGACCAGTTCCGCCCCTTGGCCACGACACAACTCGCGCTGGCCTTCCGCGGCCACGCGGAGCATTTCCGCTCGGGCCTCGGGGCTGGCCTTGCACGAAGCGAGCAGGCGATAGCCTTCGCCAATGAGCAGGTCGCCGACATTGAGCGCCACGGGCACACCGTGCTCTTCATGCAGCGTTTTTTCGCCGTACCGGAGCGGATCGTTGTCCTCGATGTCGTCGTGGATGAGCGAGGCCTTGTGGAAGCACTCGACCGCGACCGCCACTTTCCGCAGGTCATCCGGCAGATCCTCGGCGGCGCGCTCGCTGAGAGCCTGGTAGGCGGCGACGGTGAGGAACGGGCGCCAGCGTTTGCCGGCCCGCATGAGCCATTCGCGGGCGAGGCGCTCGGTGTCGCCTTGGGCCGGGCCGAGGATGATTTCGAGCGACGCGGGCGTGAACCAGAAATCCACCTCGTCCCGCAGCCGGCCGAGGTCGAGCCGGCGGGTGCGGTCGTCGGCCGTGAGATGGATGTATTCCCAGACCCAGTCCAGATCGACGTTGGTGTCGATGCAGTCGTCTTGGAGCAACGGGATCGCGACGCCCGGAATCGCCGCAGCCTCCATGTACGGGAACGCGCGTTCCAACACGCTGAGGCAGCTCACGCCCACGATGGCCTCGATCTTGCCGGTCTGGATGAGGCTCATGACAATGGCGGAGCCTTCGGCCACGAGCACGGCGTAGCCGAGTTTCTCGGCCTCGTTCGAGAGGTCCTGGATGGAACAAAGGCCGCATTGTTTGCAGAGCAGGCCAAACTCGTCGAACGGCGCGGGGCACTTGGCTTCGACGCGGAGGCATTTGGGCAGCAGCAAAAGACGCCGCTCGAAGGGCACGCCGGCCAGTTGCTCGCGCCACATCTCGTTGTTCAGCAGCACGCCGATGAAGTCGCGGAAGATCGAATCGCACTGAAGCTGCGTGACCACGCGCTCGGCGTGGACTTTGAGTTCGTCGGCGGGCAGTGGCGGCACCGGGTTGAACTCGGCCACGTAATGCCGCACGGCTTGGAGGATGCGCTGCCGTTGCTCCGGCGTGGGCGGAAGGTTCTTCTTCGGCGCGCGCCATTTTTGCTGCGGCACCAACCGCGGCAGGCGGGCGGGCGAACCGGGCGTGAATTGAAGGAGCGGCTCAATCATGGACGGTCGTGAGTTGAGGGGCCGGAGGCCGGATTGAAGGCAAGTCGAGTTGCTGGCGCAAGCGGCGCGCCCTGGCTTCGGCGTCGTGGGCCACGTTCCGATAAGCGCCAAAGTCGCTGAACCAATACTTCTTTGCGAGGCGGTACATCCAATGGCGTTCGGGCACTTCTTCGCCGGGCAACCACTGGCTGAAACGCGGGGTCATTGCCTCCAATTCGGCCAGGGCCGTGCCGCGCAAGGTGGTGTCGCGCGCGCCGTGTTTGCGGACCAGTTCCTTGACCAGATCGGGGCGTTCGAGAATGACGCAGCCGCGCGTGTGCCGGGCGCTGAGCTCGCGAAAATCCCGCAGAAACGCGGAATCCCGGATGGTCGCATAAATGCCGCGCGGGTCACGGATGTCCTCGGCGGCGAACTGAATGATCGGACACGGTTCAATGCCGCCGGTCGGGCCGACGTGATGGCTGATGCCGGTAACCATCGGGCACAGCGCCTGACCGCGGTGGTCATAGTAGGCGTCGATGATGCCAATCGGCATTTTCGAGCGCATTTCGACCACGAACTTGCGCACGCGCACCAATTGGTCGGCCCGCAGCGCCAAGTCGGGATTCATGTTCGGACCGACCGGTCGATAGCCGTGATACCAGACGTAATGCGCGCCGCGTTTGATGAGTTCGCGCAGCCAGGTCTCGGTGAGTAAATCGTCGATGTTCGTCTGGCAAAGGCTGGTGGCGACGCCGGTGAGCAGGCCGGCGCGGATCGAGTGGTCGAGGCCGCGCAGGCTGCGATTGAAAACGTCCTTGCCACCGCGGCGGTCGTTGCTGACCAGCTCCCGGCCTTCGATGGAAATGAGCGGCGTGGCGTTGCCGAGGTCGCGCAGCCGGGCGGCCACCTTTTCCGTGATGAACTGGCCGTTGGTGAAAACCTGGAAGTAGCAGTCGGGATGCCCCGCCAGCACGTCGAGCAACTGCGGGTGCATGAACGGCTCGCCGCCGAGGATGCCGAAGAAGGTGTTTCCGTGCGCCTTGGCGTCGGCGATCGTGCGGTTGAGCGTGTCGAGGTCGATGTCGGTGCGCGCGGCGGTCACGTCCACCCAGCAACCCTGGCAGCGGAGGTTGCAGGTATTGGTGATCGAAAGGTACAGGAACGGCGGGAAATACTCGCCGCGCCGGAGCCGCCGCTTGAACCGTTCGACCGCCAGCAGGCCCTTCACGCCAAAGTTCCACGCGAACTTCCGAAGGCAGCGGAAGTTGGCGGTTCGCAGGGTGCGGAAGGCGAGGGCGGGGAGCATGGCATTTCAGTTGTTCTTCCACAGTTCCTCGAACCGTGGATGCTCTCGCTCGCTCCAGCGGAAGATGCGATCACTGTATCCTCTAAGGATTGAAATCGTTTGATCACTTACGCGGCGTTGCTCTTCCTCGGATTCTCTTCGAAGTGGGTCAGGTGGGCGAACGTCATTTACCAGGACTACCTTTTGCGAATCGGGCCGGGTCTCCTTCAATTCGAGCCAGGTGAACGAGATAACTTTTGCGGTTTGTGGATTCGGATCACCTACTAACTTGACAAGCCGTTCCCGCCGCTTCGGGAGCGGGATTACAAAATCAATGGAGTGCTCGACGGTACGTCCGGGGATGCTGACATTTGGAGTATAAAGGACATTCTGCTTGTCAAGAAACTCCGCGACCAGCTCAAAGAAGTCTGTCCACCGATGTGGGACTGCGCTCATCCACAAGTCGTTGAGTCGAAGTATCGCCGTGAGTAGAAAATGGGCCCGTTGCGGCAGGTTCGCGAGCGTTGCCGTCGTTTCAAGGCGCCCACTTTGAAAGCGTACGCCGCATCCAGCCGTGGCGCGTTGTATCAGAGCAATTCGCCGTTCGGAGTCTTCAATCTTCACTCCCAGACACGCGAGATTGTGGAATGTGTCTCCGTCATCGTGGAGTACGATTTCTCCACTATGCGGTTCATAATGAATCTGTATCCCGTCGTGGAACGGGTCGAGAAATGGCGTAGATAAAACTCTCGCGTCACCGCGTTCAAAAACAGTGACACGTTCCTTCAGCCACGAGAGGTATTCTCGTGCTAGGTCAGGCTGCTGGAGTGCGGGCATAATTCAGAGCATAGCGATCTGGTAACCAGCCGGGAATCTTGCATGGACAAAATCAAGGAAGCGCTCAAGTGTGGCAAGTGGGTTGTTCAAGTCGTACCAATCAATTGGTTCTGCCCAATTTAAGCCTTCCCCTTCACGATAGACGTGGATGTGAGGTTGACCTTGGATCTCCGAACCATCCGGGTTCGGGTGGTAGTTGGCATTGTCCAAACGCACCAAACCTATGTCGCGATCCTGCGTTCGGAGATGAAGCTTAATCTTGAAAGGGTTGCGTTTCATCGAAAGGATGAACTGGACCCCTTTCTCTTCAACAGCTACGAGCGTTTCGTCCTGGACGGTGCCAATCTCCCAAACAAACGCATCTTTTCGGATAGCTTCTTTCAAAAGCGCAATTAGTCGATTAGCCTGTTCCTGAGTAAGCACGTTGATTCCTTCTGCGTCATTAGGGTTGCGGCGTCAACGCCGCCCGGGCCTTCGCCGCGGCGGCCTCGGCTTTGCGCGCGATTTCCTCCGGCGAGGGCAAGCTCATCAGCACTTCGGGCGGGATGTCGCTCGCCAGGGCGCTGAGTTTGGCCAGGCATTTCTGCCGCTCGCTGAGCGCCTTGTCCGCGTCGCGTTCCTTGCTGAAGCGCGTCTTCGCCCGCTCGCTCCGGGTCCGCAATAGCTCATACACGTCGCCGCCCAACAGCGCGGAGATGTCGATCTTCATCTTCTCGCGGTTCAGATCGGCGTCGCTGACTTCGTCGCCGTTGATCGGGCCGGCCTTGTATTTGGGGAACATGATGGCCGCCTCGGGACAAACCCGCGAGCAGGCCGGGCAGTTGGTTTTGCAGTTGTCGCTGTGCTGGACCTCGATCTGCCGGTCGGCATCGACCCCATAGACGCCGAACAGGCAGAAGCTCAGGCACTGCATGCAGTTCGTGCAGCGTTGGTAGTCGATGACCGGGAACCAAGGCCCCCATTCGCCGGGCGCGGGCGCGGCGAATTCGCTGCGGGCGGCCTCGGCTTGGTCGGCGACCGACGCCACATCCAGCCGGCCCCAACGCACGCGGGCGGCCGGGTCCGCGGCGGGCGGTTCATCCTGCCAGCGGCCGACGACGAACAGCGGACTGGTATCCGGCGGGGCCACCGGCCGCTCGGCACCGGCGCGGGTGACGCCGAAGCCGCGCTCGAGCAGCGCGTGCACGGCGGCGAAGCGGTCCTCGGCGGGAAGCGGCGCCGCCTCGTCGCCTTCGAACAGGACCACACGCAAGGGTAGATCGGAGAGAGCCATTTTCAGGACGAGGCAACGGGTTTCCCGGCGGCGGCGCCAGGCGCATCCGCCGCGGTGACCTTGCCAGCGGGCAAGTTTGGTTTCAGGTCGGCGCTCAGCAAAGCTTGGCTGATTTCCTCCACAGACTGCGTACGCATGTTGAGGACTTCGGTGGTGTCGGGCGTCAACGGGGCGGAGGCCGCCGCGAACAGCCATTTCACCGCGCGCGGATAACACGCGGCAATCTTCAGCGGCCCGGCGGTGGCCAGGCGCTTCAGCGACGGGTCGCGTCGCGCGGAAAGTTCGCACAAGTCGGGCACCGCTTCGAAGGGCAGGTTCGACGCGCAGAGCTGCTTCAGCACCTCGGTTTTGACCTCGGCCGGCACCACCTGGGCGTACCGGCAGTGGCAGTAAAGAATGCTTGGCGCGTTGGGGCCGGACGGACTCATGCGGAGGCAAGTTCGGCATTGGTGACCCGGTGGGTCGGCGTGGGCCGGCCCGGACGGAAATGCTCGAGGTGGTCCAGCCGGGCGGCCAGGCCGGGATGCCGGCCAGGCAGCGCGGCGACGGCGGCTTCGACCGCCGCCCGCAGGTCCGCCGGGTCGGCTTCGGCGCGGAGGTTAAGGACGAGTTCGCCCGCGTTGGCCGGCTCGTCGAGCGTGAATCCAAGTTCCGGCACGTAGTCGCTGCGCACGAGACTCACGGCCGCAATGCCGCCCAGCCCCCCATCCGGGCTGAAGGTCATCTTGAGG
>JAKCAB010000029.1 GCA_021839785.1 bacterium
CGCCCAAACGGCGGTGCCGCTTCGGCCCTGGCCGGTGACGCGCAACAGCGGCGGTCCGGAATTCAGGCAGGCATCCATGAAGGCGTGGATTTCCGGCGGCTTCTCGCCCGGGCCGTTGTGGCCGTGCGGCATTCGCAGTTTCAGACAAAGCGTTCGCGGGCCTTTGGCTCGGCGATAGGATTTCTGCCACGAATCCATTGGGTACGCGAAGTCGTTCGAGCCGTTGACCCACAACATCGGCAGATCTGCCTCGCCCAAGTACTGGGAGGGATCCCACCAACCCAGCCAGCGAGCGGCCTTCTCGGCCCCCAACCGTTGGAAATCCGGCAACCAGACCGAGTCGTCACCCAGAAACCCGCAACCGTACACCGGCACGGCGCAGCGGAAGCGGGCGTCCACTCCGGCCACGATGCAGGTCAGATAGCCGCCCCACGAAATGCCGGTGATGCCGATCTGTTTTGGGTCCACCTCGGGAAACGAGCGCAACAGCGAGTGCGCCAACACCACATCAGCGACGGCGTGAGCCGTCCATTGGTCGGCGGGCGGTTCGTCGATTTGGTCGAATCCGCCCCAGCCGGGCGGGCCGCCGTGCGCGTGGCGCTGCCAGTGGCCATAACTCCCGGCAGGCACGCACCCGCAGAGGTCCATCGCGATCGCCGCGTAGCCGCGTCCGGTCCACAATCGCACCCAGTCGGCGAATGCCGTTCCGCCGCCGCCGTGAACCAACACCACTGCCGGCACCGGTTTCGCAGGCGCGGCGTTGGTGGGCAACCCGTAGAAGGCAAACACGCGCGTCGGCTGGCCGCGGTACGGCAGTCCGGCGTAGAAGAAGGCCTGCACGCCATCGGCATGGAGGTCCGGGGCGGGAAAGATCGCCGGTGGTTGGGACAAGGCCGCGAGGTCCCAACGATATTTCGCCGGCGCGGCCTCCGCGCCTTGCGCCGCAGCCAGATTCAGCGCGAGCAGGAGAAACGCGAACCCCGCTTGGCACCGAAGCAGCGCCCAGCGGGACGAGGTCGCACCACGACTCCAGGTCACGCGATTCGGTTGGGCTCGTCGGCCGGGTCTCATGCGGGCGGCGGCGGCGCGGCGCTCACCTTTTCGTCCAGCACCAGCACGCCGTGCGGGGGCAGGTCGTAGTTGCCACTGAAGGCGTTGCCGGTGAGGTAATCGTGCATCGGCTTGAAGAAGTTGATCCGGACCGGCGTGCTTTGGTGGTTGAGCAGGAAGTAAATCCGCGTGTCGTCCTTCTCTCGCATGCTCACCTCCACCGTATCCGGCACTTTGAGAAGCGGGAATAGATTGCAGGTCTGCCGCAGCCAGGCAATGAGATCGTAGTAAAACGGTTGGGCAAACAACGTGCCGATGTAGATGGCGCGCCCCAGCCCATATTGGTTGACCGTTAAAGCCGGCCGGCCGGCGTAGAAATCCTGCGAAAAGGTGGCGAGCACTTCGCACTCTTTCGGCTCGATGATGTCGCACCACAACCGCGCGCTGTACAGGTGGCTCGCCGGGAACGTGCCCTTGAAGGACACGTGGTTCTCGGCGTCCAGCGGGATGGGGTCGAATTCCTGCACCTCCAGGCCGAACAAGTCCGCCAGGTCGTGCGGGTACCCCGTGTCGGGGGCGATGTTGTGCTCGTCCACCAGGCCGGTATTGCAGGTGGCCACCAGGGTGCCGCCGTTCTGCACGTAGAGTTTTAGCCGGTCGGCTTCGCCACCTTCAAGGAGGTGCAAGGACGGGGCGAAGACAATCTTGTACTTGGCCAGTGCCTGCGATTCTTCTTCAGTGCTAGGTGGGCGCACGAAATCGACCGGGACATTGCGATCATGGAGCGCGTTGTAGAAGAGCATCACGTGTTCGCGCTGCTTGAAGTGCCGGTTGGGTTGCATGGGGAACTGCAGCGCCCAGGCGTTCGCGTGGCTGTAAAGAATCGCGGTCTCGGCCACCACGGAAGTGCCTTTGAGGATCGGCGCCAGGAGCTTCATCTCGTCGCCGATCTGGCTGATCTCGCGATAGACGCGGTTGTCGCCCCGCCCGTCGTGGGTGAGCACGCCGCCGTAGAATTTCTCGGACCCGATGCGCGGCGAGCGCCAGAAAAAGTACAGGACGCCGGTGGCCCCGCGCGAGATCAGTTGGTAGGTGAAAAGCCGCACCACGCCGGGCCGCAGCAGCGAATTCACGTCCAGCCAGTTCACGTTGCCCGCTTTTTGCTCGATGACCCAGAACCCGGGCTCGCCGTCGGGCAGGCGCACACCGGTCCGTTTCAGCGAGCGCATGATGTCGAACTCGACGGCGTTCTCCGACGGCCGGTTCTTGAGCGTGGCGTAGGTGTCCAGCGACACGAAGTCAAGCACGTCCGCCATGTCGAAATGGTCGTAGTGCCGCGTCAGCGCGCGGAGATTGGTGGTGACCGGGATGCCCGGCGTAAGGCTGCGAAGCAGTTCGGCCTGCATGTTCACGAAGGCGATGCAGGTGTCGCTGGCGAACCGCATCCAATCGAGCACCAGCGCCGGGTTGTGGACCGTGGGCGCCCGCATGGGCATCGGCACCTCGCACCAGTCGTTGACCAACTGGCTCCAGAACCGGTTGCCGAGGCAGTCGTTGAGATTGTCGAGGGTTTCGTACTTCGCCTTCAACCAGGCGTGCCAGTCGTGGCGGGTCTCCTCGTTGAACGAAAACTCCGTCCCGTGCCCGCCGATGCCGTTGTCGATCTGCCAGGCGATCACCTGCGGGTGAGTGCCCAGCGCCTTCGCCAGCTCCGTGACGATTTTCCGGGCGTACTCCCAGTACACGTCGCTGTTCATGCTGTAGGCGTGCCGGGTGCCT
>JAKCAB010000169.1 GCA_021839785.1 bacterium
CGGCGTTCGACCACGCCTGCACCGAGGGGCTGAACCTGCTGGTGTGGCACGCGTTTGTGTGCTCGCCGTAGTCGATGGGCCTCCCGGGCCAGCAATACTTCGCCGGCACCCACCTCAATCCCAATGTGACCTGGTGGGCCAAATCCGCGCCGTTCTTCGCTTACCTCAACCGCTGCCAGGCGCTGCTGCAGCGCGGGCGCTTCGTGGCGGACGTGGCGTATTACTATGGCGATCACGTTCCGAACTTCGCCCAGCTCCGCCGCTCCGATCCCGCACGCGTTGGCGCCGGCTACGATTACGACGTCGTCACGGAGGAGGTCATCCTCACGCGCATGGCGGTCAAGGACGGCCGGATCACGTTGCCCGACGGCATGAGCTATCGCGTGCTGGCATTGCCGGACCGGACGAAGATTTCGCTGCCGGTGCTGCGCAAGTTACGAGAGCTGGTCGCGGCGGGCGCCACCGTCATCGGGCCGCGGCCCCGCCAGGCGACGAGCCTGCGGAAATACCCGGAGTGCGACGACGAGGTGGCCAAGATAGCGAAGGAACTGTGGGGGAGTGCGAATTCCAGAGACACCCTCGCCCCCACCGGGGGAGAGAGCCGGGGTGAGAAGGCGACGCGTGCGGCCTCCGCTGGCTCGCACCGCTTCGGCCAAGGCCGCGTTATCTGGGGCAAGACCGCCCGCGAAGCTCTGCTCGCCGATGGCATCCGGCCGGACTTCCAGTTTACCGGCGAACCCGACAGACCGCTCGACTACATCCACCGCCGGGATGGCGACGCCGACATTTACTTCGTGGCGAATCGGACGAACCTGGCGACTTCGGCCTCGTGCGTTTTTCGCATAGCGGGCAAGGCGCCCGAGCTTTGGAATCCAGTGACCGGCGAACGCCGCTTCGCCGCCGCTTACCAGCAAAGCGATGGCCGCACGTTCGTGCCGCTGGGTTTCGCGCCGTGCGGTTCCTGGTTCGTGGTCTTCCGCGAGCCGGCCGCGACGCATCCTGCCACGGTTATGGGCAACGTTCCCGCGAACGCCAACGCACCGACGTTCACGCCGCTGGCAGAGATTGACGGACCGTGGACCGTGCGCTTCGACCCGAATTGGGGCGGCCCGGCGCAGGCGGATTTTCCGCGCCTGGTGAGTTGGACCGAGCGACCAGAACCGGGCATCCGGTTCTATGCCGGCACGGCGACTTACACGACCACCTTCGATCTCCCAGCCAGCTCCTCGAATCCGGCATCCGGCATCTTCTTGAACTTGGGTGACGTGCGCGAACTCGCCGAGGTCCGGCTGAACGGCCGACCTTGCGGGATCGTTTGGACGCCGCCATTCCGCGTCAACCTCACCGGCGCGCTCAAGCCTGGCCCAAACAAACTGGAGGTGGACGTGGTCAATTTCTGGCCAAACCGGATCATCGGCGACGCGACCTTGCCGGCCGAGCAGCGGTTGACCCGGACCAACATCCGCAAGCTCGCCCCAGACACGCCGTTGATGGTTTCCGGGCTGCTTGGCCCGGTGATTCTGGAAGTCTCCAAGTAAGTTGAACGCGCAAGCCACAAAGCCAACCCATGAACAAAACGCATTCCTTGATCCTGTCGCTGCTGGTCGTCGCACAAGTCGCGACTCACAACAGCGCCGCCGCGACCTACCCTGATGGCCGGCCCGCGGCGCACTTGCGAATGGAGGCCCACGACCAAGGCATCGTCCTCCGTCACGGCGACGGGCCGGCCCAGTGCGACGTGCTCGGCGCGCGCGATGTCTGGGTGTTCGAGGTGGGCGGGACCTATTACCTGCACTACGACGGCGCCGGACCGAAAGGCTGGCTGACCTGTCTCGCCACCAGCACCGACCTGATTCATTGGACCAAGAAGGGACCGGTGTTGGACTTCGGCGCGCCGGGCGAGGACGACTCGGCTTCGGCTTCGTATGGCGTGACTTATTTCGACGGCAAAACGTGGCACATGTTCTACCTCGGCACGCCGCACACCTCGCCCGCGCCGGATCTCATCCCCGCGTTTCCCTACCTGACGATGAAGGCCCGGAGCGCGTTTCCCGCCGGCCCGTGGATCAAGCAGAAGGAGGTCATTCCTTTCCGGACCAAGGCCGGCACGTATTACTCTGCCACCGCGAGTCCGGGGCAAATCATCCGTCAAGGCGCCGCCTACCTGATGTTCTTCAGCGCCTCCACCGACAACCCGATCGAGCGCACCCTGGGCATCGCCCGCACGCGGAACCTGGACGGACCGTGGACGGTCGAGCCGGAACCGATCGTGCCTCCCGCCGAACAGGTCGAGAACACCTCGCTCTACTTCGAGCCGGCGAACCAGACTTGGTTTCTGTTCACGAACCATATTGGCCTGGAAGGTTTCGAGTACACCGACGCCGTCTGGGTGTATTGGACGAAAGATTTGAACCAGTGGAATCCAGCCGACAAGGCCGTGGTGCTCGATGGCGGGAACTGCACCTGGAGCCGCAAGTGCATCGGCCTTCCGTCGGTGGTCAAAGTGAAGGACCGCCTGGCGATCCTCTATGACGCGCCTGGTGGGGACAGCAAAAGCCACATGCACCGCGACGTCGGCCTCGCCTGGCTGAACCTGCCACTGGTCCCGCCGACAAAGACTCCTTAACAGCGTCGCGGCACCACGCCATAGTCTCTGAAGGAAAGGTGCGGCGCTTTACCAAGACGCCGCTACGGCCAGGTGTTCAACGGCCTTTCCATCTCCGCGCCTCCGCGTCTCGGCGGTTGATCTGGTTTTCAGCGCCGGGCCGAAGCGCCCTTTTCAGCCCCCATCCCGGCGCGTAAGCTCACGCCCATGAGTTACGAGGTGCA
>JAKCAB010000683.1 GCA_021839785.1 bacterium
GTGCCGATCATGTTCGCCACGACCAGCGCGGTGGCGCTCAACAACCCCAATTGACGGCGGGGCGGCGCGAATGAAGCGGCGTCAGCCATCGCGAGAGACAAGGCAGATTTCGCGGGAGCGGCCGGTCAGGGTCCGGTTTTGCGGAAGCGCACGAGGTAGTTGTCCTTCAGGAAATCGAGCTGCTCGATTGGCTTGAACCCGGCGGCCTCGATCTCGGCCGTGAACACTTCCTGGCCGGCGCGCACGTGGTTGAGCGTCCAATCGGAGGTCTTGCCCGGAATGCGTTTGAAATCCACGAGCATCAGCTCGCCGCCTGGCTTCAGCGCGCGGTGGATCGACGCCAGCGTGTGCTGCGGGTACTCGAAGTGGTGGTAGGTGTCGCAAATGAACGCGAGGTCGATCGAGTTCGTCGGCAGCTCGGTCGAACGCGCGGCGCCAAGCACGGTCTGGACGTTCTTCAGCCCGGCCGCGGTGGCCCGCTCGGCGATGTGGTGCAGGAAGTCCTTCGCAATATCGACGGCATAGACTTTGCCGGTCGGACCCACCCGCTCCGCGAAGAGCATGGTGAACAAGCCGGTGCCGGCGCCGATGTCGGCGATTTGTTCGCCCGGCTTGATTTTCGCCGCGGCGACAATCCGCTCGCGCTGGTCATAGATTTCCCGGCCTTCGTGCTCGAAACGCTCGGTCCACTGCGCCACGTCCACGTGGGGTTTCAGGAACTCGGCGTTGACGCCGGGTTTGACGTTTGCCTCGGGCGGTGGAGCCGTGGCGGGCTGCGCGGCGCCGGTTTGGGCCGGCAGTTGCAGCCACAAGGACAGGGCGGCGAGGACTTGGACGCATCGGGGGAAGAGCCAGGCTTTGTTCATGGGTACGGAAGGTAGGCGCGAACGGTGGCTTTGGAAAGCGGCGGGCACGGTTTTCGCGGACGGAACGCCGACTTGCAGTCGGCTTTCCGCGTCCAGGCCCAAAGCCGGTTGGGCACTGGCGCTCCACCTTGAAGCTGATTGGACACCGCGCGCCGGCTGTGGCGCGGACCAGTCAGGTCGGTATCAGGCGAAACTCGCTCGCGGCCGTGATCTGCTCGAACGAACCTTCGTAAAAGCGGTCGCGGTATTCCGGCACTTCGAGGAGGTGTTTGCCGAGTTTCTGTTGGTCGCGCTCGATGAGGTACTTCAACTCGGCCCGGTTGGCGGACCAGCGGAAGCCGTTGCAGAACTCCAGCCCGGCGAACTGCGTTTTGTAAAGCGCCCGCGTCGAGTAGCACGTGCCGAGATACAGATGCTCCACGCCGCGCTCGGCAAAGAACCCCACCGCGTGCGTCATCATGTACATGCCCAGGCTTCGGCTGAAATGCGCGAGGTCGTAGAACGCGTAGTAGTAGTAAGCGATGGCCGGCTCGTCGAGGAACAGCAGCGCGGTGCCCACCTCGCGGCCGGTGGCGGTGTCGGTGAAGTGGAGCAGGTGCGAAATCACCGGCGCGGCCATGAGCGTGTCGAGTCGCGCAAAGCTCATGACTTCCTCGCCGAAACGTTGGTCAGCGTAAGTCTTCCAGGCCTGGCGCCGCGCCGCGGTGTAGTCGAACGCTGCTCGCGGGATGAGGTCCGCGACGAGGCCCGCGCCTTTGCGGAGGATGCGACGGTTCTCCGAGGAAGGCTGGTAGCTGGCCAGTTTCACGCGCAAGTTTCGGCAAAGGTAATAACGGTCCAGTTGCGGCGAGGCCGGCAGGAAACCGCGGCGGAAGAAATCGGCCGGCCGCTCACCCGCTTCCGGCAGCGCCCAGATCACGTACGGGTAAAGGTAACGGCTGTAATCCGAGAGAGCTTCGGAGAACACAAGCTTCATGGTTCAGGCAACGCGCGGGGCCGGCGTTTTCACGGCGCGGTGCTTAGCACGCGCCCGCCGCGACTTCAACTCCGCGGCACCGGGCTGAACGACTGGCGCCGCCGAGGGTGCGCGGACAAACCGGACGGGGCAGCTTGCGCCGCGCGATTTTGCCGCCACAATAACCGCCTGTCGCCGAAAGGCGGCGAGCGGCAAGGACCCGCAAGCATGACTGTGGTCTGGCCCAACACCGTTTGCGGCTGTTGACAGCATGGGTGCGGCTTGCCGGACACAGGTTCTCAACCATTATGAATCCGATCGCCTCCAACCAGCTCATCGACGCGCTCAACTGGCGTTATGCCACCAAAAACTTCGATCCGACCCGCCCGATTTCGGATGAGATTTGGCCGGCACTGGAGCGTGCCTTGGTGCTTACGCCCTCTTCGTTCGGTCTGCAGCCGTACCGGTTTCTCGTCATCGACCACCCGGAATTGCGGCAAAAACTGCTGCCCCACGCGTGGAACCAGCGCCAGGTGGTGGATGCCGCGCGCCTGGTCGTCTTTGCCGCGCGGACCAGCGTAACGGAAGAGGAGATCGGCGCGTACGTTCAGCTCATTGCCACCACGCGGGGCGTCTCCGTGGAAAGCCTTTCCGGCCTTCGCGGCATGATGACCGGCATGTTGCTGGGGGAGGCGGCGAAGGAATTTGTGCCGCATTGGACGGCGCGGCAGGCGTTCATCGCCCTGGGCAACCTGCTCACCGCCGCGGCGTTGCTCGGCGTGGATGCCTGTCCCATCGAAGGTTTCGTGCCGGCGGAATTCGATCGCGTGCTGAGCCTGCCCGCGCAAGGCCTGACGGCGGTCGTTTGTTGTGCCTTGGGTTACCGCGCGGCCGGCGACAAATACGCGACCGCGCCCAAGGTACGTTTCCCGCTGAACGAACTGGTGAAGCACCTATGAGCCTGGACGGGACAAACGCGGGGGGCGCGTCGCTCCAGGCACGC
>JAKCAB010000186.1 GCA_021839785.1 bacterium
TTGCCGTAACCGCCGTAGCCGCCGAGGCCACCAGAACGAGAGCTGCCCCGTGAGCCTCGCGAGCCACCGCGGCCCATGCCGGTGGTTCGGGCGACCGCGCCACCACCCGCGGCCACGCCGCCGCCGCTGCCACCGATCAGGGAACTCATGGTGTCATAGATGTCGTCCACTTTGCCGAAACGGATGGGGATGACCTCGAGCTTGTAGTCGTTTTCCACCTCCACGTCCACTTGCTCGATGATCTCGCACATGCGTTTGACGTTCGCCGGGTAGTCGCGCAAGACCAGCGTCTGGGTGGAGTCGATCGCCACGATGCCACTCGGTACTTGGGCGAAACTGGAGACCAACTGCTGCACTTCGGAGGGCAGGGCATGCTTCAACTTGACCACTTTGGTGACGAACTGGCCGGTTTCCGAAAGGTCCTTCGCGTCGCGCTTCGTGAACGCTGCGCCCGCCGTCAAGACCGCGGTGTTCGGCACCGCGCTGACGAACTTGTCGTCCACGTTGATCATGCTGATGCCATTCATGGCGAGGACGGTGTCCAGCGCCTGCACGGCCTCCTCGGGAGTCCAGGGCGTCTCGTTGTTGAGCATGATCTGGGCTTTGGGGAGCGTTTGCGTGGGGCGCAGGACCGTGCGTTTGGTGATGCTGGCGTAAAGGGCAAGCACCTGCTCGATGTCGGCCATCTGGAGGGTGATCATTCCGGACGCATACTTGCCATCGACGCCGACACCCGACTCACTGGTCGCGCTGGGCGGAATGGCTCCGGCCGCAGTCGTGCCTTCGGGCAAGGTTGGCACCGTGCCGGCGGGGCTCGCGGTCGCCGGGGTCGCGGGCGGGGGCGGAATGGTGGGCGCGGGCTGAGGCACAACCGGGGCGGCGCCGGGGGCGCTTCGCGGCTGGAAGGGGGGAGGCTGCGGCGGAGCGCCACCCACCCGGCCGGGAAGTTGCCGCCGGACCGGCGCATTCGTGGCGGCGGGCGTGGCCACGGACAGGGGCGGGAGTGTGACGTTCGTGAGCGGGCGCTGCGGCGGCGGCGGGATCTGACCGGCCGGCGCGCCGGGTGCCGGTGACACGGCCTCCGCTGGCGGGACGACTGCCGGTGGTTCGTCGGCGGCCAACTGGTTGGCGGCAGGCGGCAGCGTGCCTTGGCCCTGCGACTCCTGCAGGGCAAGGAGGAGGCCACCGCCCAGGGCGAGGATCCCGAGTACGGTCAAGATTTTGGAACGCGTTTTCACAGCTTGTTTTGGGCGCCGGGTTTGGCGGCGGGCAGGTTGGTGCGGACGATTGCCGGTTTGAGAGTGGCGGCGGGCCGCGGGACGACTTTGGGTTTCTTCTGGTAGCTGGCGACCAGGGTGATGCTGCCGTTGAGCCGGTAGCGCGGGGGATCGGGCCGCAGGTCCATGTCGCGCACGCGGATCATGGAGCTGCCGCTGCCGAGCGAATACAGAAAGCCCACCAGCTCTTTTTCGCCGGTGTTCACGCCGATCAAGACGGTCTGCTCGTCGAAAAACGAGTTGGTGTTCGAGCTGCTGGCCGGCATGGGGGTGCCGGCACGAGTGCTGGTGATGGGCACGTGTTCCCTTTGGGCTTGGGTCTGGACGCTGCGGGTGAGTTGCAGCGCTTGTTCTTCCGGCAGCACGGCCGAACCCTGGCCCTCGAGTTCGCGCAGGCGGCTTTCATAAGCCGGAATCCGTGCGATCTCGGCCTGGTAGGCCACGAGGGTCTTGCGCGACTTGGCCAGGGCTTCCTGCGACTTCCGCCACTCGCCGAGTTTGGGCCAGACGAAGAGCGCGCTCAGCAGCAACACCACGCCCACCATCACGGCCATCGCGATGCGCTTTTCCTGCGGTCGCAGGTTCAGTTGGTCCAGGAAGCTGCTCATTCGAGGTCGCGCCGGTTGATTTCGCATTCCAGGCTCCAGCTCGCGGGCTGGTCCAGGCGACCGGCGGCGGGGCCCTGGATGGATTTGGTGACGACTTTGGTGAAAAGCGGCCGGCCGTTGACCTCGGCCTTGGCGAGCGCGGCGTTGTAGGCCGTGACCTTTTCCTGCTGGTCGTTCGGGACGGAACCGATCAAGCCGAGTTTCTTGCCGCGCTGAAAGATGATCGAGTTCAGGGTCATGGACTCGGGGAGCGCCTCGGCGGCCGCCTGCCAGCAATCGAGGGCGGCGAACTTGAGGTTGACCTGTTCCTGCAGGATTTCCAACCGGGCCTTGAGTTGCTGGGCTTTGGTGTAATTCGCGAGGTTCAACGCGATCTCGTGGTCCACGCGGCCTTTCTGGTAATCGAGCACGTTCAAGGCGGCGAGGTAGCCGAGGACCACGAGCACGTAGGCCAGCGCCACCGCTCCCAACGCGCGCATCCACAGGCGGTCCACGAATTCCTGCCGGTAGCGCGCGAGCACCTCGGGCGGGACGAGGTTCGCCTGGGCCCGCGCGGTGGCCGTCACCGAGGCCAGTTCGGGGGGCGAGAGCCGCTCGCGCAAAGTGACGCTGCGGCCGGCGAAATCTTTCAGCGCGAGTTCCAGGCGCGCGGCCAGAGACGCCTCGGCGATCAAGGTGACGCCCTGGGAGGCTGGCAACCAGCCTTCGACCTCCGCCGCCCAGGCCGTGCGCCGCAGTGCGTCCACCAGCCGGTCGCCGGCCGCGGAGTCATTGGAGAAGCGGCCGAGGCTGAGGTGGCGCAACCGGCCTTCGCCCCACCACGCGACCAGACAGTCGATTCCGGCTGGTTCCTGGCTGGCGAGGATATAGACGCCTTCGCCGGGTTTCATCACCGCCAGCAATTCGCGCAAGGCCGGCAACTCGAGCAGATCCGGGC
>JAKCAB010000442.1 GCA_021839785.1 bacterium
CTGGGCGTGGACGTGCCCAGCGGTTGGGCGGCCCGCATCGTGATTTCGAGGTAGTTGCCTTTGTCCACCGGCGACCCGACTTGCACCACCGCCGTGGAACCGGTCCACGGCACGAGGCCCGTGGAGGCCGTCACGCGGTATTGCGCGTCCGTCAACTCCACCTTCGGCCGCCGGTAGGTCAGGGTGAGATATTTCTGGCCGGTGAGCGAGGCCACCCCCGCCCTGGGCGCCGCCAGCGGCCGGTCGGGCACCAGCGGGTGGGTGGCGAAGGCGTATTCGGAGAAGTTGTTCAGACCGTCCTGGTCGGCGTCGTCACCCGGCCCGGCGGCGTTCGGCGGCAGGTTTTGGGTGGCCGCCCAGGTCGCGAAGTTCAGGCCCCCGGCCACGGCGGTGACCGCGTCCGGCGCGACGGGAGGCAACTCGGTGTTGCCCGCCGCATCGCGCGCCACGCTGTAGAACCGATAGGACGAACCGGCCTGGCCGGTGAAGGTGGCCGTCGTGTTGGCCGTGGCCACCTGCCAGAGCGTGTATGGCTCGCTGCTACGCGAGACGAAGACGTCGTAGCCCGCGATCCCGGAACCGCCGGCGGCATCCGCGCCGCTCCAGGTGACTTCGAACGGACCATTGGCCTCTGCCGGGAGGGCCTGGACGGCACTGGTGGGCGCGACGGCGTCCACGGTGTTGGTCACCTTCGGCGTGAGGATCGGCGGATTCGCACCGTAGGTCGGATCGAAGATGATCGTCGCCTGGTTACGAATCTGCGTGCCGTCGGCGAGTTCAAGCTTCGGCCGGACGGTGTAGGTGAGCGAGCCTTCGCCGTGGTGCTCGGCGTCGTTCGGCGGCAGGAAACCGGCGAACGGATCCTCCGGCAGGTCGCCGGTGCTGGCGTCGCGCGAGCGCAGCAGCCAGGAGATGCGGCCGGTGGTGGAGTCGAAGCTGACGTCCACCGTCACGGCATTCGCATCGGTGCCGACCTGCGTGGTGGTGGTGAACTGCTGGCGGCCCGGCGGCACGGAGATGCGCGCGTCGTTGAACTCGATGGTCTTCAACTCGAAGGTGGACCAGTCGAGGTTCGTGCTCAGGTCGTCGGTCACCAGCACTTCCTGGGCGGGGGCCGCCGCGGTCGGTTTGTTCTCGAACAGCACCTCGAACGGCAGGACTTGGTCGGTGTTGATCCAGTGTTCCGGACCCGTGCCGGCGAGGGTGTACTTGTCGTTCGGGTCCACGCTGCCGACGATGCTGACGGTGCCACCCGCAATCACACCGGGGAATGGCGGGCTCTTGAAGGTGTCGCCCATCCGTCCTTCGAGGCCGGAGGGATCGTTCCAGGGTTTGCCCCCAAGGCTTGCTCCCGAAGGGTTGGTAAGCACCGGCTGTTGCCGATCCTTGACCTTAGCTTCGTTCTCGTACTTCTTGGTCACCATCGCCGTGGTCAACTCCATCGAGAGCCCCAAGCTGTGGCACTTCCGGAGCTGGCCTTTGAGGTTCTTGATCAACTCGCCGCCGCTGGCGGTGTCGTGGGAGATCTTGTTGGATTGCGTGCCCGCAAAACCGACGAAGGTTGTGTTCGCCGGGGCCACTTTCTCGTTGAACGCCTCCGAATGACAGGAGTCGTTGACGAAGTAAGTCGTGCCGGCTCCCACCTCGTCAATCACCTGCGTGAAGGCCACCGGTGAGAGGAAATCGCCGTTGAAGGCGAGATATGGCGCGCCGCTGGACTTCAGCCCTCCGTGGCCGCTGAATACGACGACGAGGTTGTCGTCCGCGTCCACCTTGCCCTTCAAGGAGCGAATGCCATCCAGCATGGTCGAACGACGAACGTCCTTGTTGTCCCCCGGGAAGTCGTGGGCCAAGAGATATTGGCCATCCGGCGTGCGGAGATCCTTCTTGGCGTAGTCATAGAGGTCTCTGGCGTCTTTGCGGGTGCCGGGCAGATTGGCCCAGTGCCAGACCGGATCGTTGGCGTCCAAGGTCGAATAGTCCTCCACGGAGACGACCAACCACCAAGTCTTGCGAATGCCATCGGCGGGCGGAGCCGCGGACGGGCCGTGCAAGCCAGGGCCGATGTCTGGCTCCTGATAGTCCTCGGGAACGGGATTCAACGGCCGGTCGGTGGACACGCCATCCGGTTCGTTGCCGAACAGCCAGCGGCCATTGATGTTCGCCAGGTAACTGTAACGGAGTTCGCTGGCGGCCAGTTCCGCGAGGTCGCTCTCCAGCAGCGCCTCGTACTCCCCGAGCGCCGCGCCCAGGCGGTCGTTCAACCCGTTGACCATTGTGGCCCAGGCCGTCTGATTGGCGCCCGTCGGCGCGGAGAGAGTTGACCAGTTGAACGACGTGGCATTCGCCGCGAAATCCTCGCCCGTCATCATCTCCACCGTAATCGTGGTGGCACTCATGGTCTTCACGCGCACCTCGAAGGTGACTTCCTGGCCCGGGCCGAGGGTGGGCAGCAAAGCCTCCGGGTTCAGCGCCCAGAACGTGAACGAGTCCGCCCAGTTGAGTGTGCTTTCGTAGAGTTGGATCTCCGTCGCGCCGGGCGCGCGGAAGCGCAGCAACGGGAGCTTGAGGTCCACCAGACCGCGGTTGCCGTAAGTCACAAACCAGCTCATGAACCGGCCGGCTCGCGTGGTTCCCGGTCCGCTCAGGGAGGCATAGAAGTCGGGCGCGCCACCGTCCACGACTTCGACCGCCTGCGGCAGGATGAACTGCAAATCGTCCGCTTCCACGACTACGTCGGCCTTCCCGGCGGGGAGGCCGGTGAGGTCGAACGTGGCGAACACGCGACCGCTGTCGCGCACGCTCGCGCGCAATGCG
>JAKCAB010000810.1 GCA_021839785.1 bacterium
TCCCTTCCGTTCATGCAACGTTCATTTAGTGTTCGTAGGTCAGTCGAACCGATTTCGGACGCGCCGGGAGAACAACATCTATCCTCTCGAAAAGCAGTCGCTCACTGGCTCTTGCATTGGCTCGCGGATGGAGCATATCCAAACAAAGGTTGTTGGTTAATGGAGGCTTCAATCCGGCCCTGGCAGCGAAGCCAGGATTCGACGGCCCGGCACGCGGTGCGGTGCAGGTCGCATTGATTGGGGTGATCCATGGCGCGCAACATACGCTTTGTGCGGGCGCCAATCCATGCGAAAACGTCTTAACGCTTGCGTCGGCTCTCGCGGAACCCGCGGCGGTGGAGACAGGCCAGGACGACGGCTTGTCCGCCCAGGCGTCGGCGCAGTTGGTAATTGTCTTTGTGCACCAGGAACCGCGCCAGTGCAGGAGTCGGGGTCGGCCCAGGCGCCGGATTCTATCAGCGACAAGGCGCAGCGGCTGCGGGCGATCGACACCCACGCCCCCGTCACGGTCCGGTCCGCAGTAAGGTGCTGGATTGGGGCGTGGATCGCAACCCGCGGAGCGGCGAATGTCGCGACTCGATGAGAATGTCCCCTTCGGGGCAGGGTTGCGGTAGTTCCCCGCCCCCACACGGAAACATTGACAATGAGCCGGAAGGAACGGGATCGGTTGAGGATCATGGTCGGGATCCAACGCCACGAACTGACGCGCGTGTCAGCGGCCGAACTGCCGGGCTTGAGTTGCCGCCAGACCCGGCGGGTCTGGCGGCGCTATGCGACCCAGGGCGATGCGGGCCTGGTGCCTCGGCTGCGGGGCCGGCCCAGCGCGCGGCGCAAGCCGGCCGCCCGGCGGGATCAAGTGCTGGCGCATTACGCCGAGGCGCGCTACGCGGACTTTGGCCCGCCGCTGATGGCCGAGCAGTTGGCCCAGGAGGGGCTGGGAGTGGACCACGAATTCATTCCTCGCCCACAGCCAAGTGCTTGAGGGGAGGGAACGAACCCTCCCGTTTAACGGAGAATTGAAGCTCCTCGGTTGTCGCACCCGGCCCGCAGTCGTCCAACAAGATTCGGCGTTTGGGCGATTGACCGGAACGGGCATCTGCGTAAGTTGCCAACTGTGATGCAAGCCACGAGTTTTCCGGTTTGGGTGGCGGGAGTCGCCTGTGGCCTGGCCGCCGGCGCGCTGGTTCTCGCCGTCAGCCTGGCGTGGGACAACCATTCGCTCCGCGGGCAGCTCTCCGCCTCGCGGGAACAACTGGCAAATGCCGGCGGGCAAGTTGCCGACCTGCGCAGCCAACAGACCTCGACCGCCACCGAACTCGAATCGCAACAGCAGCAACTGGCCGCGCTCCAAGCCGACCTGGATGCGCTGCGTCAGGACGCCGCGAGCGAAGCCGCCGACCCGGAATCGCCACGATTGGTGCGAGCCCGCATTTTCGCCGGCGGCCGGTATTTGGGGTTGGGTTGGGTGCAGGCCGCGCCGGCTGGTGCCGATGCCGGCGACGGAACAGCCGGACTTGCGACTGTCGTTGCCGACCAACCCGTGGCGGTTCAGCCGGGCGGAGCTTGGGCCAGTCCACCGCCCCAGGCCGCCAGCGCGGTCAGTTTCGCGCAGGCTTACCAATACCAGCCCTATCTTTACACTGTGGGCTGGGTGGACGGGTATTGCCCGACGAACCGCGAGCCGCGTCCGCCATTCTCGCCGCCACCGAACGTCGATCCGCCGCCGGCCACCGTCGCTGCGCCCACGCCCGCGCCCGCGCCGGTTTCTAACTTCAGCGCCACCGGCAGACGCCAGCGCCTCCTGCCAAACCGTTTTCCGCCGCGTGTTCCCCTGCCCTTCCCCACCCCCAGAATCCCGACGGGTGGCCAACGCAATCCGCCGATGCAAATGCCGCGCCAGAGTTCCGGCCCGCCAGCCGTGGCGGCGAACCCGTTTGCCCCCGCGAACAACCCTGCGTCCCGAATCACCCCGGCTCCGATTTCTGGCCGGCCTTGGCAACGCTGACCGCCCCCGTCAGAATCGCCCGTCCTGCCTGCGTCAGCCCACTGCGGTGAACCGGAACGGAGGCTTTTCCTCTTTGCCACCACGAAGCGCTTTCGTCGCTTGACGACACGTGCGTCGGACGAGGATTCTGCGCCGCCGCGCGGCTGGCACGCTGCGCTGGCCGCTGGCGGAGCGGTTTCAATCTAGAGCAAAACGATGAAGCGAGAACGGATGTTCCGAGGGTTCACCGCATGGGCTTTGGCGCTGCTTCTGGCGGTGCCCGCGCTTCAGGCAGCCAGCTCCAAAATCACCGCGCCCAAGACCGCCCCCCGCTCCACCAAGACCGCGTCGCCGAAGCGTGTCGCCCGCAACCCGTACCTGGGCGCCATCGTTGTGGACGCCGCCAGCGGCCGGGTGCTTTTCGAGGACCGGGCCGACGCCCAGGGCTATCCCGCGAGCACGCTCAAGCTGATGGACCTGCTGATCATTCTGGAGAAAATCGAGCGGCGCCAACTCTCCTTCCAGGATGCGGTCACCGTCAGCGCCAAGGCGGCGCGCACCGGAGGTTCACAAGTCTGGCTGGCGGAAAAGGAAGTCTTCACCGTGGACGAACTCCTGTACGCATTGATGGTGCAATCCGCGAACGACGCCGCCGTGGCGCTCGCCGAAAAGGTCGCCGGCAGCACCGATGCGTTCATCCAGTTGATGAACCAGCGCGCCCAAGCCTTGGGGATGACCAACACGGTATTTCGTTCCGTGCACGGCCTGCCACCCAGCGCCGGCCAACAACCCGATGTCACGACGTCACGCGACTTCATCAAGATCGGCCGCGA
>JAKCAB010000131.1 GCA_021839785.1 bacterium
TCCAAGAGCCGCTGGCTGCGGAGTCCGCTCTCCCACGCGCCCCTCCCGCCAACAAGCTCCCTCAGATGCAGTTATAGAAAATCAACCCCAAAAGTGGGGAGAGTCCTGGCCCTTTCCGGGGAGCGCGCTGCAATTGGCAGGCAATGACGGTGCCCACGCCGCCGTTCACCGCCGAAGGACCGCCCACCCATTGAAAACCACGGCACTGCTTTTCCACCCGCCGTGCGGATTGCGGCAAGCTTTGTGAGACTGGCTTGGCTTCGGTCGCCAAACCATCAACCGGCGCCACCCTCGCGCTCCGGAAACTCGAAGCCGATCTTGCCTTTGTCGTCCACCACCAGGAAGGCACCAAAGGTCTTCCCGTTGCGGCGCGAAACGAACTTGGACAACAAATCGGTGCGCCCGTCCGCGAGCAGCTTCGCCATCTGTGCGCGCTCGATCGGCTGTTCCAAGACAACTTTGCCCGACTTGAACCGGCAGGGGCGGGTGTCCCGCTGGCTGTTCTCGCACAGGTAATCCGTCTCGGACTCGAACACGCGCCCGCCGCAGCGCGGGCACTTCCCAATCGGCTCTTGGCCCGAGAAGTCAACCTTCGCCGGCGGCTCCTTCGGTTTCCCCGTTTTGGCAGCGTCGCCGGTCTTCGTCTTCTTCTGGCGCGGCGCAAACTCGAAGCTGACCTCGCCGTCCTTCAGCACCAGAAACGCCTCGAACTTCCGCCCGGTGCGCTTCGAGACAAAGCCGGTCAGCAGATCGGTCTTGCCCTCGGCGAGCAGCTTGGCGATCTGCGCCGGCTCGACGGTTTGTTGCAAGATCACCTTGCCGGTTTTGAAACGGCAGGACTTCGCCGGACCGACCGCCTTTTCGCAAACGTAGTTCATCCCGGCGTCGAAGACCGACCCGCCGCATTTCGGGCACTTGCCGAGCGGTTGCTGGCCGGTGAAATCAGGCGCGGTCTCCGTGAAATTGGCATTGCCTTCGCCGCCGCGATCCGTGCCGCCATTGTCGTTGCCGAAGTCGAACTCCGCTTTGAAGTCGGGCGCCGGGCCAAGTTTCATCATGGCGTTGAACGGTCGGCCCTGCTTGCTGCGAAAGCCTTGCAGCGGCCCGACCTTGCCCTGGCTGAGGAGCGTCTCCACTTCCTCCGGCTCGAACTGGCGGCCCAAAATGATTTTGAACAGCGCCCAATTGCACGCGAGGCACTGGAAGGTCTTGTACTTTTCGTGCACCTCGCCGCCGCACTTCGGGCAGCGCGCCTGCAAAGTGCCGAAGTCGCCCGGCACGGTGTCGTGCTCGTAGGATTTCGCGCGGTCCACGAGGTGCCGGGTCATGTCGGCGATGCCGCGCATGAAATCCTCCCGGCGCAGGCGGCCGAACTCCATTTGCTTGAGCTGGTATTCCCAATCGCCGGTCAGTTCCGGCTTCGTGAGTTCCTGGATGCCCAGGCCGCGCAACAACGTCAGCAACGAAAATGCCTTGCCCGTCGGCTGCAGTTCCCGGCCGGTGCGCACCAGGTAATGCTCGTCGATCAAGCCTTCGATGATCGCCGCGCGGGTGGCCGGCGTGCCCAGGCCCTTCTCGGCCATAGCCTCGCGCAAATCGTCGTCTTCGACGAGCTTGCCGGCGCCTTCCATCGCGCTGAGCAACGTGGCTTCCGTGTAACGCGGCGGCGGCTTGGTCGCCTGCTGCTTGACCTCGATTCCCTGCGTGTGGACCCGCTCGCCGGGTTTCACCGGCGTCAGGGTCGGCGCGTCCGGGTCTTGGGCATCGCGGCCATAAACGACCATCCAGCCGGGATTCACCATCACCTTGCCCTCGGACTTGAACGGCTCGCCTTCGACCCGCGTGATCCGGGTGGTGACCAGGAACTCCGCCGCCGGGAAAAACACGGCCAGGAACCGCTTTACCACGAAATCGTAGAGCTTCTGCTCCACTTCGGTGAGGTGCCGGGGCGGCTCCGGTGTGGGAATGATGGCAAAGTGGTCGCTGACTTTCTCGTTGTTGAAAATGCGCTTGTTGGGCCGCACCCAGCCTTGTTCGAGAATGCGCCCGGCGTGCGGTTGGTAAGGCGAACCGTGCAGCGCTTCGAGCGTTTTCCGTACCGTGGCCGGATAATCCTCGGGCAAATGGCGCGAGTCGGTGCGCGGGTAGGTCAGCATCTTGTGCCGCTCGTAAAGGCCCTGGGCGAGCGCCAGCGTGGTCTTGGCGCTGAAGCCGAACCGCGCGTTCGCCTCGCGTTGCAGGCTGGTGAGGTCGAACAACAGCGGCGGAAGCTGCGTCGTCGGCTTGCTTTCCTCCGTCACCACCCCCGGCTTGCCGAGGCACTTGGCGCGGAGAACTTCGGCCACGGCCTGGTCCCAAATCCGCTCGGTCTTGAGATCGGGATCGGCGTCCTTGGCCGTGTCCTTTTTGAACTTCTCGTCGAACCACCGGCCCGGATACGTGCCGGCCTCGCAGGCGAACGTGCCGTGCAATTCCCAATAATCGCGCGGCACGAATTTGCGGATGCGATCCTCGCGCTCGACCAGGATGGCCAGCGTGGGCGTCTGCACGCGGCCCACCGTGGTCTTCACGAACCCGCCGGTCTTCGAGTTGAAGGCGGTCATCGCGCGGGTGCCGTTGATACCGACGAGCCAATCGGCTTCGCTGCGGCAAGTTGCGGCGTCGGCCAGCCCGCGCATCTGTTCGTCGCTGCGCAACCGCTCGAAGCCGTCGCGGATCGCCTCCGGCGTCATGCTCTGGAGCCAGAGCCGGCGGACCGGCTGTTTCGCGGCGGCGTACTGGACGATGTAGCGGAAGATCAACTCTTGATCTTCCGC
>JAKCAB010000303.1 GCA_021839785.1 bacterium
CGCGACGTGGTGGTGTCAGCGCACGACTTCAAAGGAAACCAGCGTTGGCAGGTGCGGCCCGGCCAATTCAGCAGCATGCACGGGTTTTGCAGTTCGCCGGTGCTGTTCCAGGACAAGGTCATCGTGAACTGCGATCACGACGGCCACGGGTACATCGTGGCGCTGGCACGCCGCGATGGCCGCGAACTCTGGCGGATCGCGCGGCCGAACCACACGCGCAGCTATTGCACGCCGACGATCTTCGAGGCCGGCGGCCGCACGCAAATGGTCCTCAGTGGCACCCTGTGCGTGACCGGTTATGACCCCCACGACGGCAAGTTGCTGTGGATCATCGACGGGCCGACCGAGCAGTTCGTGGCCTCGATGGTCTTCAACCGGCGGACCAACTTGTTCTTCATGAGCGGCGGCTTTCCGGACCACCACCTCCTCGCGATCCGGCCGGACGGCACCGGCGACATCACGCAGACGCACATTGCCTGGCGGCACAGCCGCGCTTCGTACGTGAGCTATGTGCCGTCGCCGATCGCCGAAGGCGACTACTTCCTGGTGGTGTCGGACCCCGGTTACGCGTGCTGCTTCGAGGCAGCGACCGGCAAGTTGATGTGGCAGGAGAAGCTGGGTGAGCACCACGCTTCGCTGGTTTCGGCCAACGGCCTGGTTTATTTCCTGAGCGATGAAGGCGTAACCATAGTCGTCAAACCGGGACCGATGTTCGAAGTAGTCGCGCGGAACGAAATCGGCGAAAAGTGCTTCGCCTCACCCGCGCTGAGCCAAGGCCAGATCTTTCTTCGAAGCGACAAGCACCTTGGGTGCATTGGCGCCTGCCGCCGGTAGCGCGGCGGATCAAGCAACGTCACCGCCGCCGGGCGGAGCCGTAAAAGTAGCCGCGGCCCACGCGGGCGCCGCGGGCGCGGCTGCGCTGGGCCGGCGGGGCGCCGGGCTTCATTTCCTCGAAGAGCGCCGTGTAAAGGTAATTGAACCCCTCCAGCTTCGTACGCGCGACCTTCTGGCTGATAAACCGCTCAATGGCTGCGACGTGGTCGGTGTCTTCCGCGGTCATCAAGGTGAGCGCGTCGCCTTTCGCCTGGGCCCGGCCGGTGCGGCCGATGCGGTGCACGTAATCCTCCGGGTGCTGCGGCACGTCGTAATTGATCACGTGGCTTACGTCCTCGATGTCCAACCCGCGCGAGGCGATGTCGGTGGCCACCAGCATTTCATAGCGTCCTTCGCGGAAGCCGCGCAACGCCTGCTCGCGCTCTTTTTGCGTCCGGTTGGAATGCAGCACCGCCACCGCATGGTCGTGGCGTTTGAGCGTGTGGGCGACGCGGTCGGCACCGTACTTGGTTCGGCAGAAGACGATGACCGAGTCGTAGTTCAACCGGTTCAGGATTTCGAGGAGCAGTTCGGTCTTCTGGTGCGAGGACACCGGATAAATCGCGTGCCGCACCGTTTCGGCGGGTATGCGCCGCGCGCCGATCTCGATCGTCTCCGGCGAGCGCATGGCCCATTGGATGAGCGTCTCGATCTCCGGCGGGATGGTGGCGGAGAAAAGCGAGGTGTGCCGGTCGCGGGGACATTTCTGAACGATCCGCTTCACGTCCGGCAGAAAACCCATGTCCAGCATCCGGTCCGCCTCGTCGAGGACGAGGTACTGCAAGCGGTCAAGGCGGACGTTGCCACGGCCAATATGATCCAGGAGCCGGCCGGGCGTGGCCACGAGCACATCCACGCCTTTGCGCAGCGCCTCGTTTTGGAGGCCGTACCCGACGCCGCCGTAAGCCACGGCGACCTTGAGTGGCGTAAAGCGCGCGTAGTCGCGAAACGCGGTTTCGACCTGCGCCGCCAGCTCGCGCGTCGGTTCGAGCACGAGCGCGCGCGGGCCGGGCGCGGGTTGGTCGAGCACGGAGAGGATGGGCAAAGCGAAGGCCGCCGTCTTGCCGGTGCCGGTTTGGGCGCTGCCGATGAGATCCTTGCCGGCGAGCACGAGCGGTATGGCGCGCAGTTGGATCGGTGTGGGTTCGACGTAGCCGGCGGCGCGCACGCCGTCGAGAACGGCCTTGGAAAGGCCCAATTTCGAGAAAGCCATGTGGTGATCTTAGAGGGTTTGCAGGAAAGATAAAGCCCGGCGATAAGGCGGGGACAGGTTTCGATCGTGCGGGGCGGCGCGAAAACAGGCAGGCCCGCCGATTTGACGCGCCATTGCACCCGCCACACTTTCCGGGTCAGGCTCGACGCTTCGCTTGAACAAGCTGCTGCAAACTGCCGGATTCGCTGCCTGCCTCGTCGCCGTCCTGGCCACGTTGGGCGGGCATTGGGCTTTGCTGCAGTCGGTGGCCTGGGCGCGGATGATTGCGAGTTACTCGCAACAAGAGTCCTTGCCCGCGGCGGTGGCGAAGGCGCTCGGCGGCCGGCACCCGTGCCCGCTGTGCCTGAAGATCCGCGAAGGCCAGCAAAAGGAGCAGCGCGAAGGGCCGGCTCTGCCGTGGCTCAAACCGGGCAAATCGCCCGAACTGTTTTGCGAGGCGCGCCCCAACCTTGTGCCGCGCGCGCCGGTCGCGGCCGCGGATGCCGTGCCGTTTGTGCCGGCTTTGCTCGCAGGTTTCATCGAGGCTCCTCCCACGCCTCCGCCCCGCCTCGATTGGGGATGCTGTAACTTGGCAGCCTGATTCCCGCCGGCGCACGCGGCGTCCGCAACACGCGCCGGCGTTCGGCCCCGGGGCCAGGCCAAGCAGCCCCTTCGATCGGCCTTGGGCGGCGATTCCGGTGAATCGTCGCGTCCGCTCGACTTCAATCTTAACCAACCCGGATACCTGCGATGGCGCGGCGCGCACGTGCGCGAACGCCGGCACGCGGCCGGCCGGTCAACCACGAAAATCAAAGACTTTGAAAACCACGACCGCCGTAAATTCGAAACCGCAGCGAAGACGAAGCACGCTTGGCGCCTATGTGATTGGGGCCGGCTGGCTGGCTGGCTTCGGCGCGCAAAGCCGGGCCTGCGACGTGTGCGCCATTTACTCGGCGCAACGAGCCGAAGGCGCGGCCGGCCGTGGCTTTGTCGCGGGCGTCGCCGAGCAGTTCACGCATTTCGGCACGCTGCAAATGGATGGCCAGAAGGTGGACAATCCAACGTCCCAGCACCTCGACAGTTCCATTTCCCAAGTCTTCGCCGGCTACTATTTCAACGAACGCCTGGGCGTGCAGTTCAACCTGCCGGTCATCTACCGTTCGTTCCAGCGCCCCGCGGGGTTCGACCTCGACCGCGGAACCGAATCCGGCATCGGTGCCGTGTCGCTGCTGGGGAACGTGCGGCTGTTCCGGACCGACCGTGGCGATTGGACCGTCACCTGGAATGCGCTGGGCGGGGTGAAGTTCCCGACCGGCAGCACGCAGCGACTCACCGAGGAGTTCGCGGAAGTGGAGGTGCCCGGCGCGCCCGCCAGCGGCATTCACGGTCACGACCTCACGCTGGGCAGCGGCTCGTTTGACGGCTTGGTCGGCACGTCCGCGCTCGTGCGGTGGCGTCGGGTCTTTCTTTCCGCGCAAATGCAGTATGCCATCCGTTCGACCGGCGATTACGATTACCGCTTCGCGAATGACCTGACCTGGCTGGGCGGGCCGGGGGTGTACCTGGCCTTGGCGCATCGCTACACGCTGGCCTTGCAGGCGGTGGTCTCCGGGGAAGACAAGGGCACAGATACATTCCAAGGCACGACCGCCGAGGACACCGGCTTGACCGCCGTTTACTTGGGGCCGCAAGTGAATTTCACCTGGAGCAGTCACCTCAGCGCCGAGGCCGCGGTGGACGTGCCCGTGAGCATCGACAACACCGCGCTCCAGGCGGTCCCGGACTGGCGTGCGCGGGCCGCATTGGCATGGCACTTTTGAAACGCAAATGAAAACACAGACAGTTCGACTCAAAAACAAGGCCGCCGTCCTGGCGCTGGGCTTGCTCTTGACCGCGTGCGGGCCCAAGCCCGTGACGCTGGGCCGGTATCGCGCGGTGGCCGATTTCCAATTGACCGACCGCACCGGGCGCCCGGTGAGCCGCAAGGACCTCGAAGGCAAGATCGTGGTCGTGGACTTCTTCTTTGCCAGTTGCGCGGAGCAGTGCCTGGTGCTCGGCCAGCGCATGGCGGAAGTGCACCGGCTGCTCGGCGACGCCGATGACGTGCGGCTGCTCTCGCTGACGGTCGATCCGCGCTCCGACACGCCCCAGGCCCTCGCCCGCTACGCCCCGCGGTTCACCGACGACACCAACCGCTGGTGGTTCGTCACCGGCGACAAGCCGGCGCTGTACGACTTGATCCAGCACAGCTTCCTGCTGCCCGCGGGCGAGACTGCGGACGAACAGGCGAACTTCAGCAACGGATTCATCCACAGCGACAAGATCGCCTTGGTGGACGCGCATGGGATGGTGCGGGCTTACTTCGATGGCCTGGCCGGCAGCACCCCCAAACGAATCGTCGAAGCCATCGACAAACTGCGGCACGAATCGCCGTCGAACTGACGCCTCTCCGGTTTATCCCACTGGCATTGCCAACGATGAAACGACTCTCTCTGTTCTTCCCGCTCGGGCTCGTCCTCCTTTGTTCCGCTTGCGGCGACAAGCACGCCGGTCCGCCGGCACAGACCGAGACGACGATCACGAACCTTCACACCTACCAGGTCAAAGGCGTGATCAAAAAGCTGCCGGCCAACGGCAAGACCGTGGTGATCCAGCACGAAGAAATCCCGGATTACATGTCCGCGATGACCATGCCTTTCCGGGTCAAGGACACAAACGTGCTGCGCGGACTCCAGCCCGGCGACGCGGTGTCCTTTCGCTTGTGCGTGACCGACGACGAAGGCTGGATCGACCGCATCACGCGCCTAGCGGCCGCGACGAACACGGACCGACCGCCGGAGCCGGCCGCACCGGCGACCGCCGTGGCGGCGCTCAATCCGGGTGACCTCCTGCCCGACTTCACGTTCACCAACGAACTCGGGCAGACCCTTCGCTTCAGTCAGTTCCGCGGGAGCGCGCTGGCGTTCACGTTCATCTTCACGCGGTGTCCGTTCCCGGAGTTTTGCCCGCGCATGTGCAAGCAGTTTTTGGCCGCGAGCCAGAAACTCGCGGCGATGGCGAATGCGCCCACGAACTGGCATTTGCTCACGATCTCGTTCGATCCCGAACACGACACGCCGGCGGTGCTGAAAGCGTACGCGGAGCGGTACGGCTACGACCCCGCGCGGTGGAGCTTCGCGACCACTTCGGCGGAGGACATCGCCCGGCTGGCGCCGCTCTGCGATTTGATGGTTCGCCGTGAAGGCGCGAGTTACATGCACAACCTGCGGACGGTGGTGGTGGCCGCGGACGGTCGCGTCCGACGCATTTTCACCAACAACGAATGGGCGGCGGACGAGTTGGCGAACGAGATCGTCCAGGCGGCGGCCGTCCGGGCGCCGGCATCGCCGTAGTCGCGCAAGCCGCGCACGCTTGACAGGCAAGCGGCCGGCCCTCTACAAGCGGCCCGTCGGATCCGGGAGGCGCCGGGTCACGCCGTATGCAACCGATTTCCTTGCTGGCGCTTTATTGCGTGCTGGTCGCGCTTGCCTCGCTGGCGGGAGGCTGGCTGCCGCTGGTCGTGCACCTCACGCACCGGCGGCTGCAAATCGCGATCAGCTTCGTGGCCGGTCTGATGCTGGGCATGGCCTTGCTCCACTTCATTCCCCACGCGACCGCGCACACGCATTCGCTCGATCGCACGGTGGCGTGGGCCCTGGGCGGCTTTTTGGTGATGTTTTTCCTTCAGCGTTTCCTGCATTACCACCACCACGACGTGGACGAGGACACCGAGGAAGGTCATGCCCACCAGCACCAGCATGACGAACCGGAGGCGCACGGCCACCGCCACGACCACGTCGGGGCCACCACGCCTCAACTTTCCTGGGCGGGCGCGGCGACCGGCCTGGCGTTGCACTCGCTGCTCGACGGGCTGGCGCTGGCGGCGGCCGTGGCGGCGGAATCGGCCGGGCACGGCGCCTGGCTGGGCCTGGGCACCACGTTGGCGGTGGTGCTGCACAAGCCGTTCGACGCGATGGCGGTGTCCACCTTGATGGCCAGCAGCGGGTGCTCCCGGTTCTCGCGGCACCTGTTCAACTGGCTGTTCGCGTTGGTGGCCCCGCTGGGCGTGGTGCTGTTTTCGCTGGGCGCGGGACATTTTGCCGAGGAAAACCCTGCGCTGCTGGGCTTCGCGCTCGCGTTTTGCGCCGGCACGTTCCTGTGCATTTCGTGCAGCGACCTGCTGCCGGAACTCCAGTTCCACTCCCATGACCGCTTCAAACTCTCGCTGGCCTTGCTTGCCGGGTTGGGAGTGGCGGTGTTGATCGGCCAGTTCGAGACCTCCGGCCACGATCACGAGGCGCACGTCGCTCCGCGCGCGAGCGCCACGGTATTGTCAGCGGTTTGACCGGTGCGACCGGCGTGCGGATCATTCCACGGGCGCGGGGCGCACCTCGATCTTCACCGACTTTGTGCCGAGCTTGGGGTGAGAGGCCGTC
This sequence comes from bacterium, assembly GCA_021839785.1. The sequence goes on from JAKCAB010000303.1 coordinate 6,541, forward strand.
ACCCGGATGCGTCCGGTTTCGCCTGGCTTGGTCTTGACCCACACCGCCGCCGCGCCGCCGTTGCCGCCCAACTCGAACGGATTATCGCCCACCAGAATCCCCGGCCCGGCGATGGCGAATGTCACCTTTCCGCCGACGAACGGTCGCACCGCCCCGAATTTGTCCGCGGCCATCACGGCCAGCCGCGTGGCGTCCGAACCATCCGCCACCAGTTCCGCGTCGTCCACGAAAGACAGGAGCTGGTCTTTCGCGGGGTCGGCCGAAAACGCGCGTGACAGCACGCGCTTACGGCCCACGTAACCGTCGATGCGCAGTTCGGGTTTGCCGGAACCGTCCAACTCCAAATCCACAAAGAACGGCGGGTGTTTGAGGTTGGGGTAGTTCTCCCGGTCGGGATGCAAAGTGGCGAGCGGCCGGCCGTCGAGAATCAACTCGAGCCGGTCGCAGTTCGAGAAGATGGCGGCGTTTTTGCCCGGCCCGCGCGGCGATTGCGGGCCGAAATCCCAGTAAAAGGAGGGCTCGATCACCGGCCGGGTTTGGGGATCGCCTTGCGCCAGATAGAACGAAGCGCCGAGTTTGGGGATGCGGAAGATGTCGGCGACGCCGGGGCATTTGACCCCCTGGTACGAATTGACCGGGCTGCCGTAGTCGAAGGCGCACCAGGCGATGACGCCGCTGCAGCGTTGATCGCGCGCGGCTTTGCTGTGCGCCTGGGCGTGGAGCACCGCCTGCTGTTGCTGTTCGAACAGATCCCCGGCGCGGCGGTATTTGCGGCGAAACGTTTTGCTCCGGCCGTAGTCCATCTGGCCCACCGCTTCGGCCAGCAGGTACGGCACGCCCGGCACTGGCGGATCGATCCCCACGCTGCCGTCCGGGTCGGCGTGGTAATCGTCGAAGGCAAACACGTCCTGGTGCCACTCCGCCTGCCAATTCTTGCGCGAGGAAGGCGTCATGCTGCCGGACGTGGGCCGGGAACCGTCGAGCGCGTCGGCCACTTCCTTCGTGCGGCCGTAAAGCGTCGGTTGGTTAGCCGATTCGTTTACGCGCACGCCCCAAATGACGATGGAAGGATGGTTCCGGTCGCGCCGCACCATGTCCTGCACGTCGCGGACCACCAGATCCTGGAACGCTTGGTCGCCGATGTATTGCCAGCCGGGAGTTTCTTCCCAGACCATGAGACCCAGCTCGTCGCACGCGTCGAGAAAGGCCTCGGCCTGCGGATAATGCGAGCAGCGCACCACGTTGCAGTTGAAGTCGTGGCGCAGAATGCGCGCATCGCGGCGGATCACGCGCTCCGGCATCGCGTACCCGACGTACGGATAAAGCTCGTGCCGGTTCAGGCCGAAGAGTTGTCGCCGCCGGCCGTTCAGATAGAAACCGTCCAACTCGAAACGCGCCTCGCGGAACCCAATCCGCCGCCGGAACGCGTGCAGCGGTTCTTCCTCCGATTTGAGCGTGGCCACCACTTCGTAAAGACGCGGCGATTCGGGGTCCCAGAACGTCACGTTGCCCAGGTTGGAAAGCGTCAGCTTGACCTGTGTTTCACCGGTCTGGGCCAGCGTTACGGTCTCCGAAGCGCCCGCCATCCGGCGACCGCGGTCCATCAACTCCACCTCGAGCCGGAGCGGCTGTGGCGGGAGAACAGCGGCGTCGATCGCGCAGGTGACTTCCACCCGCCGGCCGGCCTCGAGCACGTTCGCTGGTTTCGCAAACAGGTCGCTGATGAAAACCGGGGGCACGGCGCGCAGGCGCACCGGGCGGATGATGCCGCCCGGCAAATAATAATCCACCGCTCCCGGCCCGCGCGGCGAACCGGCGGGCGGCACGTTGAGCCAACGGGAATCCACGGCCAGCGCCAGCACGTTGTCGTCCGGCTTCATCCAGCTCGTGATTTCGTACTTGAACGGGAGATACCCGCCCTCGTGTTTGGGCAGGGGGTGACCGTTGAGCGTCGGCGTAGCCGCGGCCATGACCGCCTCGAAATCCAGAAACACGCGGGCGTTTCGCAAACTCGCGGGCAGGGCGAAATGCCGCCGGTAAATCCAAACGTCCTCCCACATTTCCGGTTTCCAGTCCTGCCAGGACATCGCCGCCACGCAGTGAGGCAGCGTGACCGGTGAAAATGCCGAGTCGTCGAACGCCGGTTCCGTGGCTGCCTCGCTGAATTTGCCCCCGAACAGCCAGCCCCGATTCAATGAAATCGTCCGACCCGCCGGGCCCAAGCCGGCGTTTCGCTGGCCGGACGCGGTGGAGCGGCAACCGGAGACAGCCCCCGAGGCGATGAAAGTGGCGCCGAGCGCGCAGGTGCGGATGAAGTCACGACGCGAGGTTTCGAGTGGTTTGTTTTGGTGTTGGTGCATGATTGTCGGTGCGGTGTCGCCACGCGAGGAAACCCAATAACCCGCGCTTTGTAAACGCGAACAGTCAGGATCTTTGCAGGATTTTCTGGCGAACGATGGCCGCGGTTGCCGGGTTCAATTGCGGTGCGCTTCGGCCGCGGCCAGGTCGGCCAGTGCTGACCAAAATGACGTCGCAATTGCGACAAAAAATGTGCCACCGCTTCGATCTGCGAGCGAAGGTCCCGCCAGGCTGCGTCAAGGATCCGCATCCGCCTGTTCCAAGACCGCGAGGATGCGGCTGAACGCCTCGTGGATGTCGCCGTAATCGCGCAAGTCCACGGTGAACCGCCCGTCGCGATTGGGTCGCGAGCGCACGCTGCCGTCCGCGGACAGGACGTTCACGAGTTTGAGCTGGTGGTGGGTGCGCGGCTTGACGTTGAAGGCCGCGAGATCGGCTGGACTCAGGAATTGCGTGTCCAGGGCCAGCGCGCGAATGGGCAGGCCGTGGCGGTTCTCGCCCAAATTATCGAGTTGCAAGTGCGCCGGCGCATTGGTGCTGGCCGGGTTGTCGAACAAATCCGTGTTGCCGGCATGGCGGTAATAATAACTGCCTTGGGCCTGGGTCTTGCCCACCTTGGCGAGTTCGGCGTCCGCGTCGAGCGGCTGGTCGCGGCCGGGGCAGAAAAGGACTTTCGGCTGGCCCGTCAGGTGTTGCGCCAACAACAACCCCAGCCCCACGGGCGCGCCGGTCTGGAGCGAGAGCAGGCTGGTGGGCGCGCCGGTGGACGGATAAAAACTGGCCGGGCTCGTGAACGGCGGCGCCTTCGGGCCGTAAGGAATCTGGCCGCTGTTGTCATCGGCGTAACTGCGGATCGCCAGACCGATCTGGCGCAGGTTCGAGATGCAAACCGCCTTTAGCCCGGCCTGTTTCGCGGTCGCCAGCGCGGGCAGCAACAACGCCGCCAGGAGCGCGAGAACGGCGATGACCACCAGGAGTTCGACGAGCGTGAACCCCCGACGCAATGACGGCGGAAAGGCCATTTCCCTGGCCAGTCTAGGGCAACTGCCGCGCCGTGTAAAACCGCGCGCCGGCCAGCGCGTTCGGGTCAGTCACTAAAACGTCGCCAGTCACATTCGTCACGGTCGTCAGGCGAGTCCAGCCAGCCCCGGGCAGGGTCGGGTCGCTCGCGGTCAAGATGTCGAAAACCAGGCCAGGATCGCTTTTCAGCGTGAACTGGAACTGGCCGTCGGCAACTTTGGGATCCGACAAAGTCGGCGGGCTGGCCGCGGTCAACCGCACGTTGTCCAAATCCCAGAATCCGCCCTGCATCTCTGCGCTGACAGTGGAACGGAACCGCACGCCGATGTGCTGTTCTGCCCAGGCGTCACCGGCCTGCACGGTGGGAACCGCTACTGCGAAATCGACGAAGTGGTTCCGGTCCGGGAACTCGGCGGCGGAATTGGTGACGGTAGAGGAAGCCACGATTACCGGACTGCCGGAGGCGTCGCGGTAGTAAAGGCCGATTTCGAGCGGAACGCCTTCGAGCATGTTGCCGCCCGTGCCGATCACGCCGACGGTGAGCCGGTAGGATTTGCCTACCTCGAAGCGCGCGTCGAAGGCATGGGAAGGTGAAGCGTCGTTCCAGTCCACGGAATCGTAATCCTGGAACAGCGCCACCTCCGGCACCGCGAAGAGCCAGATGGCCTGGGCGCCGTCGCAGTTCTCAATGTGGTCGGCGCTGCCGGCAGGGGTGTTCTTGAACAGCCCAGCCAGTTGATCCCACAGAAAACCCCCGGTCTCGTCGTACCAGTCCGGCCTGGGCGCCTTCTGCCACGCGTCAATCTGGGTGCTGACAAACGGCGTCACCGGGCTTTCGAACGACGCGTTGGGCACGCTGAGCGTCTCGGCCAGCAGCGCCCAACCCGGCGCCGTCGCCGCCACGATCCCGGTTGCCAGAGCCACGAAAAGACGGCTCATGCAGCGGACAGCGGGAGGTTACGCCGAACGGCGGGCAGGCTCACCTGATAGTCCTGCAGTTGCGTGATCGTGGGAAAATTCGCCAGCGAATAAGCAACGTCGGTGCTGGCGATCGTCACCGGGTTGTTGCCGGCGTCGCGGTAATAGAAATTCAATTGCAGGCTGGCGCCATCGGCCATTCCGCTGCCGCCCAGGACGCCAACCGTCAGCTCGTAAGCCAGGCCCACCTGGAATTGGGCGTCGAACAAATGGAGCGGCGACGGGTGGCTCCAATCCGTCGAGTTGTAGTCCTGAAACAACGCCACCCCCGGAATGGCAATGAGGTAGGCGGCCTGGTTGCCGTCCAGGTTGTCGATGTGGTTGGGTTTGCCGGCGGCGGTGTTCGGGAAGACGCCCGTGAGCTGGTCCCAAGTCATCCCCCCGAAGACGGAGGGATCGTACCAACCCGGCTGGGGCGTCTCCTGCCAGGAATCGATGCTGGTGTTCACCGGGAAGCCGGCCGGGGGCGTGGGCGATTCGAACGAGCCGTTCGGAACGTTGACCGTGCCGGCCCGGAGCGTGCCGTGGCCGGTCGTCAGGGCTAACAGAGCGGCCGCGCACGCGGAGACGCCGGCGTGCCGGCTGGCGCTGGCGCCTTTCCCGCCCATGCCCGGAGTCACGTCCGGGTTTTGCTCGCCGGTGACCGCGGAATCGACCGGCGCCGCCGAGTTCGTGAGTCGAATGGTCATGCTCATTAAACGAGTACGCGCTGTTTCATTTCATCCGCACCGGCGCAAGCGTTTTCTCCGCGCCGGAAGGAACCGCGACCACCGACGAATTCAGCGCGCCAACCAGTGCGTCGGCGGCGCGATGGCCGGCTTACTTCGACTCCGGCTTGCCCGGCAACTGGCCCGCGCGGTAAGCGTCCAGGTAGCGATTCAGCAGGCCCGCGGGCTCCGGCTTGAGCTTGGCCTTCTTGCTCATCTTCTCCATCCACCGGCGCCACGCGGGCTCGGTGTAGTTGGTCGGCTCGTAGAACTGGTGGCATTTGGCGCATTTGGCCACGTAGATTTTGCAGGCCGCGGCGCGGTCTTTGACCGTCAACCCGTCGATCCCGGCGGCGGCCCACGTGCCCGCCAGCGCCAGCAGGAGCAAGCCGAGCACGGCGCGCCTCTGCGGGCTAGAGGTCGATGCCCAAGAGCAGGCGGACGTTGAGCTTCTCATGGTCGTTGAGTTCGAGGTGGCTGTTGCCGTCCTGGCTGGCGCGGTTGTTCCAGCCGTAAATCTGCGGCAGCACCGACAACGCCGCCCACCAGCGTTCCTGGCGGAAACTCAGCGTGGGGCCGAGGAACAGCGCGGAATTTTCCCAGGTTTCATACTCGGGCAGGATGTTTTCGTTACGGAACTCGAGGCCGAGCGACCAGTGTTTGCCGAGGTCGCGCGCCAGGCCCAGGCTGGCGCCCACTTCGCCTTCCACCGCTTCGAGCTGGTCCTCCCATTCCGTCTCGTGCTCGAGGTTGAACGCCCATTTCCACGGACCGTGCCGCTGGCCGAGGATGACCTTCTGCTCCACCGCCGCCGCCTCGCCCGCGTACCGGCCTTCGAGGTAAAGCGTGAGGCCGACCGTCGAGGTGGCCGGATTCAGCACGTTGAAGCGGTTCTCCAGCGAAACGCCTTTCCACGAGAACTCCGACTGGCTCGCGTCCGTTGCAGGGTCGCGGTAACTCACGGAAGTCTCGTTGAGGTAAAGCGCTGCCGTGTAGCGGTCGCTCACGCCGTATTCGATCTCCTGGCGGAGGTCCCAGCGATTGTAATTGTCCTGCCCCACTTCGCTGCTTCGCTGCGAACGCAGCGTCACCCAGTTTTCAAACTCCAGCGCGCCTTGCGGCAAGGTCTCCGGCTCGTAGGTGTAAGTGAACCGACGTTCGTCGGCATGTGCGCTCAGCGCGCCCAGACTGCCGGCCAGCAAACCAACTACAAACGGTTTCGTTAAGTTCATGCGCGGCACGATAAACCGCCGCCGCTCGGGGCCGCTCCCGGCACGTTGCTATTCTTTGTCGGCAGGTTGCGCTCCGGGGCGGACGCCCCGCCGCCGCCCCGGCGGCTTGCGCGCCCGTCGGCGGCATGGCAATTAATCGAACGAGATGTCGCAATCGCATCGGGCCAGTTCTGTAAAAATGCCAGCCTCGGCGGCCACGCCGTTCAGCGAGGCGCCGGCGTGGACGGCCGTCGGCGCGGGCTGGCGGCCGCTGTTCGGCAACTGCCGCGCGCTCGGCTTCAGCTTCGAGTGGCACGACTTCACCGCCGCGGAGGAGCTGGACTGGTCCCGCAGTTTTCATCCCGAGAGCGTGGAGTTGTGTCTGAACCTGGCCGGCCAGGCGACGGTTGCAGATGAACGCCAGGCGGTGGAACTGCGGCCCCGCACCAGCGTCTTTTATTTTCAAAGCGAACCGCCGTTGCGGGCCCGCCGGCAGGCCGGCGAGCGGCACTGCTTTGTGACGGTCGAGTTCGCCGCGGAGTTTTTGCAACGGCACTTGCAGGCGGAGGCCCCGCATCTGCACCCGGCCGTGCGGGCGGTGGTGGAGCGCTCGGCGCGTGGCTCCATCGTCACCGCGCCCGAGCCCATCCGCAGCGGATTGTTGCAATTGGTCGAAAGCCTGCGGCGCTGTCCGGTGTTCAAGCCCGCGCAGGAAACCTGGTTTCGCTGCAAGGCGCTCGAACTGGCGGCGCAAGTTTTCTTCCGCCCGCCGGAAGGCGAGCTGTTTTGCACGCGCCAGCAACGCGCCGCCTGCGAGCGCGCCGCCCGTGTCCGCAGCGTGCTGTGCGAGCGGCTGAGCGATCCGCCGTCGCTCGAGGAACTGGGACGGCTGGTGGGTTGCAGCCCGTTTCATTTAAGCCGGCAGTTTTCGGAAACCACCGGCCTGACCATCCAACAATTTCTCCGCCAGGCGCGACTGGAACGCGCGGCCGAACTGTTGCGCTCCGGGCGCTGCAACGTGACCGAGGCCGCGCTCGAGGTGGGCTACAACAGCCTCAGCCATTTCACGGTCGCCTTCCGCGAGACGTTCGGTTGCTGTCCGGGGTTGTACCCGGTCCAAGGCGGCTCGCGCTTAGGCCGCGTGCCACTAGCCGCCGATGCGGACGCGCCCGCCCAGGCCTCACCCGCGAAGGCGATCAATTCCGCAGAGGAACCGTCGTTGCCGACTTGACCAGTCCGGCGCTGCGGTTCGGCAACCCGCCGAACTTCGCGGCTTGATCGTTTTCTCCTGATTTTCTGGCGCTAGCCGGGCATTTTGTGCCCGTGAAACGCGTCCCGTGCATCCTGCTTCCGTTGCTGGTCGGGTGGCTCCAGGTGGTTGGCGGATCCTGCGCCGCGGCGGACTGGGTGCGCGCCGGCGTGAACACCAACCGGCCGATCTGGGGCCTGCGCGGCGGCCTGCAATTCGCGATCCCTCCCGGCGGTTTCGGCGGCGGGGACGGCGGACCGCGCGGCCTGATCCGGCTTGGCTACCCCACGCTCACCAAGGGCGGTTATGCGTTGATCAACTTCATCGCGATCGAACCGGTGGTGGCCGGCCGGCGCGGCTTCAGCGAACTCGAGACCAGCCGGCTTGACGGCGTGCCCGGCAAGCGGCTTTGGATCGGCGCGGACAATGCAGAACCGCAGTCTGCGCCACGCCTCGATCCCGGCCGGCTTTCCTCGCCGAGTCCGGGTGTCGAGCAACTCGAACTCACC
>JAKCAB010000311.1 GCA_021839785.1 bacterium
CGTGAAAACTGAGTCGGTCGCCGAACGCGGCCTTGAGGCTTTCCGGCGCCATTTCCGGGCCGGCGGGCTGGATCGGGTCGAGCACGTCCACGCCCAGAGCGATCAGTTCGGGAATGAACGGCCGGATCAGGCCGCAACTGTGAAACAGGACGCGCGCGCCGAGGTCGTGGATGCAGTCGATCATGCGTGTCAGGTACGGCGCGACGAACTCGCCGAACATCCGCAGCGAGATCAACGGCCCGCGCTGGCTGCCGAGATCGCTGATCAGCAGGAAGAGGTCGATCCGGCCGTTCGTGATTTCCGCCGCGCGGGTGTAGTCCTCGACGTAAAAGTCCGTGAACTTCCGGCATAGGAAGTGGACCCAGTCCGGCCGCTCGACCATATCGACAAAAAACTCCTCCCAACCCCGCACCAACGCCGGCCGCTGCCACACGTCCGCGAAGCCATAGACGAGCGCCCGCTGCTCGTGACGCCGGCATTGCGCCGCCAGTTGCGAGCGGTCGATGCCGTCCGGCGTCGGCCACGCGAACGACTCGATTTCCGCGAAGCTCTGCGCGCCGGCGAGCGCGCCTTTGACGTCTTCGCGCATCGACCCCCACGGCGTCGGGTTATAGACAAAGCGCTCGCCCCAGAAGTTCTGGAACACGCCACCGCCGACCTCATCTTCAGGCGGCGGCGTGGCTTCCAGGTGGCGCACGTCCACCGCCAACTCATCGAGCAATCGGTCCTTGTCCGCGTGGCCGACGTGGGCGAACAAGCGATTCCACGTCGGCGGCTCGGCCCAGAAATCGCAGGGCGTGCGGTCCGGTTGCCGATGGCTCAAGGCCGTGAGCACGCGTTCGCGCGAAGTCATGGTGGGCTTCATGGGCGGGCAAAGAAGGCGGCGGCTCCCGGCACTAACCCCGGCTCAGTACCCGAGCCGCCGGGCCGCGGCGAGCGGGTTGGCCGCGCTGACCACGTAACTGTCGAGCTGGCGATAGCCTCCGTTCACGCACTCGAAGACGCCGTGCCCGCGCAAGTCGGCGATCAAGTCACGCCACACCTCGCGGCCCAGCGCGGGATCCTTTTGCGCCAGCGCCCACATCATCCAACCCGACGCCGTGGCCCAGTAAGCGCCGTTCTGGTACCGCTCTGGCGCGACCGGCGTCAGCAACCGCTGCCAATGCTCGCCTTTCAATAAGTGCCGCACCTGGCCGTTCCAGAGAAACCGCTCGCGGTTCGCCGCCAGGAAATCCAGCACGCGCTGACGCTTTGGGCCGAGCGGAAAGTCCAGCCAGAGCGCGTAGGCGTTGCCCCAAATGTCGATTTGCCGGCAATCGACGCTCGCCGCCAAAAACGCGCCCGCCGGTTCGTCCCAAAGCCGGCCGAGGTTCGTTTCAATGAGTTTCGCGCGCCGTTGGAACTCTTCGGCGGTGGCGCTGTCGCCGTACCGTTCGTGCCAGCCTGCCAACCGCCGGCTCGCCGCCCAGTACAGCAACGACTCGAACAGCAACTCGCCGGTCTTGCCCACCGTGTCCGTGAAGCCGTAAGGCGAATGCGGCTTCTGCGGATCGTTGAAGACCAGGCCGGCGGGGCTGCGCGGGATGTAATTCATTGCGCGGTCCAGCGGCTCCGACCATTCGCGGAAAAGCCGGAGCCGCGCGGCGGCTGGGAGGCGCTTCAAGTGCGCGTCCATCGCAATCACCAGAAACTGCGCGTTGTCGATGTTCGGTTCGCCCAGTGGGCTGTTCTCGCCGCCGGCCACATAGACCGCCACACCGTCGGGCCGCACGCGATCCGGCGCCGCGCCGTCCGCGCGGATGCCTTTGATGAGGTACCGCAGCGCCGCCTCGACCTGTCCGGCCGGCAGCAGGTCGCCGGCGTTCTCGACCATGTACGCGAAGTCGCGGGTCCACAGCGCGCGGTAATTGCCTTTGCCGTCCGGCGTGAACAGCGTCGTGCCGTCGGCCGTCGGCACGCGACAGCCGACTAATAACTTGCGTGTGGTTTCAACCAAGTAACTCAGCTCCGCGCTGGGTGACTTGGTTTGCGCGGCGGCGCTGGTGTCCGCCCCGGCCAACCGCTCGGGCGTGCCGAGCGTTTCAGTCAGGCGATCCCAGAAGCGCGCGCCGTGAAAGACGTGCCCGCCAGGGTGAACGACCAGTTCCGCGTTCGTTGCCGCGTTGAAGACGCGGTAGGCCGACTGGATTTCCGCAAACGCCGGCCTTGCGATCTCGACAGGAAAACCGCCGGGGGCGCGTTCGCGCTCGCCGATTTCCAGCACCAGCGGGCGCGGCGCCACGCAGGCGAAAATATCGGCGAAGTCGAAGTGCTCCTCGAGGCCGGGAAAGTTCCAGCACGGGCAATGGCCGTGCTGGAGGTTTTCGATGGTGGTCAGCCAGCCGCTGCTGCCCGCCAGCTTGATCCGCTCGTCCAGCGCGGCCACGTACATCGTGGTTTCGCCGCCGAGCGACAGACCAGCAACGGCGAGGCGATTCGTGTCCACCTCGGGGCGGGTCGCCAGGTAATCGAGGCAGCGTAGCGCGTCCCAGGTGCGCTCGCCCATGAGTGACCAGTTGGTGTGCTGGAGCGTGTGCTGGCCGATGTCGGGCGCGATCACCACGTAGCCCAGTTCGGCGAGGGCGCGACCATACCAATACAAGCTTTGGCCGCGGACCACCTGCTCGCCGGTGCCGCCGTGACCGTGCAGCGCCAACACCGCGCCAACTCGACCCGCCATTCCTTGCGGCACCGCCAACCAGGCGTGGACCCGCCGATCCGGCAACGTGCGCAGAGACAATTCCTCCAGGACCACACCCGCGGCGGCATTTGTCTCGCGGGACAAAACCTGCGGGTCCAGCGGAATCGTGGCTGGTCTCTGGCCGCCCATCATCAACATGAACAACTCCTGTCGGCTGGCCTGCTGCCAGGCAACTGCATCCTCGCAGGTTTGCGCTTGAAAGCGTAGCGAGCGGACGGGATCAGCCGCCGCTGGCAGCCGCGGCCAGAGGCTCAATAGCAGCGCGAAAGTCAGGAAGGTGCGGTTCATGGGAGGAATCGTTAAGGCCCCGGCCGCCGCACGCAACCATTTGCGCGAGTCCGCGACCGGGGCTGGCATTTACGCCGCTTCAAAGCGCGACGGCGAGTGAGCTTCGGATCATTGCCGAGATCTTGAAATGCGGACGGTGAAGCGTCCTGAACGACGCGCTCCAAACGAGGCGGCGTGGGGAGCGCGGGCGTCTCGCCCGCAGGTTTCGGCGTCTCGCCGGAACCACCCCGGCACGCGCGAGGTGCGGTTAGCGGGACGCCAGCCGCGGCGACCGGGACGGTCGCGCTCCCCATTTCCATCCGTCAACAAGCTCATCGATTCCCCTTTGTACTGCCACCTCCAAGCTTATCAGCGGCGGCCAGGAGCGCTTGAAGCCTTCGAAGGCGAATTTCCTGGCCGCCCGGAGAGGCAGCAGGCACGGATGCGCTTGAGCTAGCCCGGTCCGACGAGACCCAATGCCAACGCTCCCAGTTGTTAATAGTGGCGCGACTTAGCGTTTGGTTGCGGCGGGTTTGGGCGGATTGCCATAGACCTCGGGTGGAAACCGATCGGGCACCTGGAGGTCGGCGCGGAGCTTGGTCAATTCGCTGGTGAGTTGCCGCTGGACCTTGGCGTAGCCCGGTTCGCCAAAGACGCTCCGCAGTTCGCGCGGGTCCTTTTTGAGATCGAACAGCTCCCAGTAATCGCAGTCCGGGGCCTGGAAGCGCACCAGCTTGTAGCGGTCGGTCACGACGCCGTAATGCGGCCGGACGTGGTGCGGCTGCGGCCATTCGAAGTATTGGTAGTAAAAGCTCTTTCGCCAGTCTTTGGGCGTCTTGCCGCGCAGGATGGGTACCAGGCTGCGACCTTGCATCTCGGCCGGGGCGGGCAGGCCGGCGGCTTCCAGGAAGGTCTCGGCCACGTCCAGGACGGAGACGAGGTCGCGGTTCACCCGGCCGGGTTTCACCACGCCCGGCCAGCGGATCAACAGCGGCGTGCGCAGCGATTCCTCGAAAATCCAGCGCTTGTCGAACCAGCCGTGCTCGCCCAGGTAGAATCCCTGATCGGAGGAATAGACCACGAGGGTGTTTTGCGCGAGGCCTTCGTCATCGAGGTACTTGAGCAGCCGGCCGACGTTGTTGTCCACGCCGCGGATGCAGCCCAGGTAGTCGTGCATGTAACGGTTGTATTTCCAGCGAACGAGGTCTTTGCCCGTGAGTTTGGCGGCGCGGAAAGCGGCATTGCGCGGCTCGTAATAAGCATCCCAGGCCTGGCGTTGTTCCGGCGTGAGCTGCGTAGGCGGCACCAGCTTGAGGTCCCGGTTGTTCATCGTTTTTTCAATCGTCATGTCCTGGTCGTGCTCGGCGAGGCCGCGGCCGGCGTAGTCGTCGAACAATGTCGGCGGCTCGGCGTATTTGCGGTCGCCGTCGTGGCCGAGGTCGCGCAAAGCGGGCTCCCACTCGCGGTGGGGCGCCTTGTTCTGGCACATGAGGAGGAACGGGCGGGACTTGTCGCGGTGCTTGAGCCAGTCGAGCGAGAGGTCGGTGATGATGTCGGTGACGTAGCCTGGATGCTTCACGCGCCGGCCGTTGTCGATCATGGGCGGGTTGTAATAGACGCCCTGGCCGGGAAGGATCTGCCAGTAATCGAAGCCGGTGGGGTTGCTCACGAGGTGCCACTTGCCGATGATGGCAGTCTGGTAGCCGGCGGCTTGGAGCAGCTTGGGGAAAGTCGTCTGCGAGCCGTCGAAACGGGAGTTGGTGTTGTTGTAAAAGCCGTTTCGGTGCGAATACTTGCCGGTAATCACCGATGCGCGACACGGGCCGCAAATCGAGTTGGGGACGACGCAGCGGTCGAAGCGGATGCCTTCGCGCGCCAGACGGTCGATGTTCGGCGTCTGGATCAAATGCCGCGGATCGCCATAGGCGCTGATCGCCTGATAGGCGTGGTCATCGGAGAAGATCAGCACGATGTTCGGGCGGCTGGCGGCGAAGGCGCTGGCACAGGCGAGCGCAACGGCGATCAAGCCACCGGCCCGCATTCGTTTCGACAAGAGGTGCCACAGGCTGGTTTTCATTTTCCAAAGGTCGCTGGTGATTCCGGCGAGAGCATGAAACAGGTGGGGGCGGTGGGCAACCTTGTTTCGCCGTCGGTCTGAGATTTTTTCAACCGCTGACGCGAAGCAGTGAATGGCACGCCTCCGCCGGCTGACGAGCGGCGCTCCGCTTAAGGCAACGGCGTTTTCCAGAGTCGCTCGCTGAACTCGCCGCCATACTGGTCGCGCAGTTGGTCGGTGCGGCGGCGGAGTCGATCGCGCGTGGCCCGGTGCTCGGGGCTGTTCGCCAGGTTCACGGTTTCGAGCGGATCGGCGTCCAGATCGTAAAGTTCTTCGAGCACCGGCGACGCCTCGAAGTAGCGCGTGTATTTGAAATGCGCGGTGCGGACGCCTTCGTGTTTGCGGATGCTGGGTTCCATCATCAGGTGTTCGATCCAGACATCCTGGCGCCAGTCGGCGGGCGTTTCGCCGCGGGCCAGCGGCAGGAGGCTGCGACCTTGCATCGCGGCCGGCGCAGGCACGCCGGCCAGTTCCAGAATCGTGGGAGCCACGTCGATGTTCAGCGCGAACGGCGTGGGCTTGAGACCGGATTTGGCGAAGCGGCCGGTCGGATCGAACAACAGCAACGGCACGCGAATGCTCGGCTCGTACGGCAGCCACTTGTCGGCGTAACCGCGTTCGCCCAGGAAATAGCCGTTGTCGCCAATGAGCAGAATGACGGTGTGGTCGGCGAGTTTCAGTTCGTCGAGCTTGGCGCGCAGGCGGCCGATGACCAGGTCCACGCCGCTGATCAAGCGCCAGTAGGCCTTCGTCATCGCCTGGCGCTTGGACTCGAAATCGAACCGCCAGTACCAGCGATGCCGGTTCATCGTGCCGTCGCGGAGAAACTCCGGCAGGTGCTGGTAAAAATCCGGCTCGGCGGTGGGCGGTAGCGGCACCCGCACGTCGCGATAAAGGTCATCGACTTCCTTTTGCCAGAGGTACTGCTGCGGATTCGGGTCCTCGGCGTGCGGGGCATTGAAGCCAACCGTCAGGCAAAACGGCTTGCCGGCGGCGGCCCGCGAGTGTTGTTCGAGGAAGACCATCGCGTTGTCGCCTTCGATGTCCGTCAAATGCCGCAGCGTGCCGTCCGGCTGTTTTTGCCAGTACGGATGAGCAGTGACGCGAAAGAAATCATAGAGCCGCTGCGTCGCGCCCGGCCGGGTGTTCACGCCGAACTTGCCGACGTAGCCGGTGTGGTAGCCGGCATCGCGCAGGAGCTTGGGGAAGCTGAGGTCCACGAACCGGTCGGCCAGGGGCGGCGTCAGGAAGGTGTAACGGTGCGTGCGCTCGACCAACCCGGTGAGGATACTCGCGCGGCTGGCGGCGCAGATCGGCGTCGTGACAAAGGCATTCACGAACTGCACGCCCTCGCGCGCCAACCGGTCCATCTCCGGCGTGTGGATCAGCGGGTTCAGGCAGCCGAGTTGGTCGAACCGCTGGTCATCCGTGATGATCAACAAAATGTTCGGGCGCGCCGGCTCGCCGGCGGCTGCGACCGGGACGGTTATCAGCCCAGGCAGCGCCAGAATCAGACTGGCGAAGCTGGCAATCAGTTTTTTGTGAGGGGCGATCATGGTTTGGCGAAACGTTACTGGCCGGGCCACCAGGCGTCCAGACGCCGGCGGAGACGCTGGACGCGCGCGGCTTGTTTCGACGCGAGATTGTTGGTCTCGAATGGATCGGCGGCCAGTTGATACAGTTCGACCGGCGCGTTCGGTTCGTTCGCTGGCGCGGGCATAATCAGCTTCCAATTGCCCGCGATGCACCAGCGCCATCGGAGGTTCCGCGCCGGATTGTCCAGATCGAGCGCGGTGTGAACGTAACAAGCGCCGAAGACGGCCTGGCGTTTTTTCACCGCCGCCGGATCGAGCAGGTTGATGCCTGGCAAGCCGGGCGGAAGTTCGATGCCGCACGCGCGGAGCAGCGTCGGCATCAAGTCCACCGAGCTGGCCAGGCGCTTGGATTCGGTGGGGCGGATGTGGCCCGGCCAGCGCAGGATGATGGGCGTGCGCAGGCCGCCATCGTACGGCGACTGCTTGGACTTCGGGGCGTAGTGGCCGGTCACCGGATCGGTGATCCAGCCGTTGTCGGCGAGGAACGCCACGATGGTGTTCGTGGCCAGGCCCTGCCGTTCGAGGTGATCCAGCAATTGCCCGCACGTCTCGTCGAACCACTCGACCATCGCCCAGTATTTCGCGACCGGCAGCGACGGCGCCCGGCCGCGGTACTTGGCGAGCAAACGCTCGGGAGGCGTGTGCGGTTCGTGCGGCATCATCGGCGCGTACCAGATGAAGAACGGCTTTTCGGCGCGCCGCGCCTCGGCGATGAAGTCGTAAACGGGCTGGAGCGTTTCGCGGCCGATCTTCAAACCCGCGTCGCCGTGGCGGCCGCCTTTGTCTTCGTCGCCCACGGTCATGCCGTGGGTAAAACCGCCGCGGCGGAAGTTGCCTTGCCACCACTTGCCGGCCTGGAAGCTGAGATAACCGCGCTCGCCCAGCACGCGGGGCAACGTGGGCACCGCCTCCAGATGTTCGTCCATGCGCTCGCGACCTTCGCGGAAGGCTGGCGTGCGATAGGCCTGGGCGGGCGGAACGCCGGCGGGCAGCGGCGGATCGTTGCCGGTGATTTTGTGCTGGTGCGGGAACCGGCCGGTGATGATCGAAGCCAAGCTCGGACAGCACAGGCTCGAGGTGACGTAACCGCGCCGGAACAGCAGACCTTCGCGGGCGAGCCGATCGAGGTTCGGCGTGCGGATTTGCGGGTGGCCCATGAACCCGTAATCGGTCCACGCCTGGTCGTCGGCAATGATCAACAGGACGTTTGGGCGCGGAGGCGACGGGGCATCGGCCTTCGCCGAGACACGGAGGCAACTCGCGACGAGCAGCAGGATTGGAAGCAGGATTCGTTTCATGGCGGGTAAGGACTCAAGGTGACGGCGTGGGGAGAAGTTCGCATTCCTCCAGAATCCGTTGGATTTGTTCGCGTTCCGGCGTGCTCAAGGCAAGCAGCGGTTCCGCCATGCGGTCGCCGCACACGCCCAGTAAGGACAGCGCGCATTTGATCGCCTTGAACACCCCGGCCCCGTGATCGCTGACGCGGTAGAGGCGGCCGAGATTTTCCACCTGCCGCTGCAAGGTGGCGACTCGCGGTTGGTCGCCGGCGAGCGCGGCCTGGCACAAATCCACGAAAAGCCGCGGGTGAATCAAGCCGCCGCCGGGCACCCCGCCGTGGCCCCCGGCCGCGACGCCTTCGGCCAACTTTTCCTCTGGCCCCATCAATAGCGTCCAGCCGGGCCGCAGCTTGGTCAATTCGCACAGGCGCCGAAACCCGGCCATGTCGCCCGAGCTGTCCTTCAGGCCAATAATTCTCTCTTCGTCCAGCAACCGCCGGACCGTCTCCACGGCAAACGCGGCCTTGGTATAGACCGGGATGTTGTAAAGGAACAGCGGCAACGGCGACTCGCGCACGATCGTCCGCGCCAATGCTTCAAGCTCCGGTTGGCTTGGCGGATAGTAGTAAGGCACGGTCAGCACGGTGGCGGCCGCGCCTTGGTCGGCGGCACAGGCGGCCAGTTCGAGCGACTGGGTGAGGCAGGTGTCGGTAATGCCCACCAGCACGGGCGCCCGGCCGCGAACCAGCCGGCAGGTTTCGCGGATGAGTTCCCGGCGGAACCGCAGGCTCAGGCTGGGCACCTCGCCGGTGCTGCCGAGGATGAAGATGCCGGCCACGCCGCCGGCGATGACGCGCTCCACCTGGCGTTCCTGAGCCGCCAGGTCGAGTTGGTCACGGTCCAGCAAGGGGGTGACAAGGGGAGGAAAGACACCGCGCCAAGGGGTGTTCATATCTGGGAGGAGGTTCGGGACAAGTTACGAGTCGAACGGTGTTGAAGGAAGATCGCCAATCCAATGAGCGTTGCCGCCGCCACGTAAAAGGCGCCACACCACGCGATGGCTTCGCTCATGTTCGCCACTTCGGTGGGTTGGCGGCCGTACTTGGCCACCAAGCCCACGAACAGCGGGCCCAGCGCGCCGCCGCCCCAGCCGACCGTGTTCATCAGGCCGGCCGCGGTGCCGCGGGCGCGTGGCTCCACCAGGTCGTACACGGAGGCGAAAATGCCGGAGTCGTAAAAGCCTTTGCAACAGCCAAAAATCGTCATTGCCAGGATGAGCGTCGTCTTGTCGGTGGTCCGTCCGACCATTGCCACGAACGCGGCGCCGATGAGCAAACCGGAGGCTTGGACCAGCATTCGCCCGCCGGCAAAGCGCCGCGAGAGTTTGTCCGCCAACCAGCCGGCCACCGGCACGCTGAGCGCGCTGGCGAGGTGAATGAAGATCGTTCCGGACAAGCCGGCGCTCGTGAGCTTGAACCCGAATTTCTCCACCAGAAAAGTCGGCGTCCACGTGAGGAAGATCGTGGCCACGAAGTTTGCCAGGACGAACGTGAGCATCAGCAACGGCACCGCCGGGCTGCGGAAAATCAGTGTCAGCGCCTCGCCGACGGACACCGGCGCTGCGGCGCAGTCCGGAGCAGACGCGGGCGGTTCGACGGCGGCATCGGCTTCGCCGCGCGCCGGTTCGCGCAGGAACCGAAACAGCACCAATGCGAGCACCATGCCCAGCGAACCGAACATGTAAAAACCCACCCGCCAACCGATGTGCTCGGCGAACCAGGCGCCGATCCAGCTTCCCAGGATGGTGCCGACATAGACGCTGGATTGGTGAAACGACAGGGCGCGCGAGCGCGTGCGGTGGCTGTGGTAATCGCTCACCAGCGCCATGCTGGCGGGGAAATAAAAAGTTTCGCCCAGGCCCTCCATCGCGCGGACGGTGACGAAGTGCCAGAGTTTCGAGCACCAGCCGGTGGTGATGGTCACGAAGCTCCAGAAGAGACACCCGCCCAGGATGAGGTTTTTGCGGCGGAACCGGTCGCAGATGTAGCCGGCGAGGGGCGCGCCCGCCGCATACACCCACATGAACGCGGAGCCGATGAAGCCCAGTTGCACCGGGTCGAAACCGAATTCCTCCTTGAGCTTGGGAAAAACGGCGAAAATGGCCTGCCGGTCGGCATAGTTGAAAAAGCAGACGAACCAAAGCATGCCCACCACCCACCACTTGTAAGCGGCGCGGGGTTTGGCGGGTGACGGTGCGGAGGTCATGCCGGTTCAGCGCCAAGGTGCGGCGAGGACCGGCGGGGTCGCGTTCGTGTCGGCTGTCATGGCGGCAAGGTTTCCTCGCCGGCGGCCAGTCTGCAATCTCATTCCTCCGGGCGCTCATTTCGCCCGCCTTCGCGCTTGCGCCGGCGCGCCCGCCCTCGGCAACATCCCGCGCAACATGCGCCACGCCCCGATCGACGCTCAGCTTTTTGTGGACCACCGCGAGCGGCTCAAGTCGCTGCTTTTGCCGAACTCGCTCGCGGTCGTCAACGCGAACGACCTTCTGCCGACCAACGCCGATGGCACGCTGCTCATGCAGCCGGCTTCGGACTTGTTTTACCTGACCGGCATCGAACAGGAGGAAACCGTTTTGCTCCTGGCGCCGGACGCTTTCGACGAAAAGCAACGGGAGATCCTCTTCGTTCGCCAGCCCAACGAGCAACTCAAGACCTGGGAGGGCTACAAGCTCAGCAAGGAAGACGCGACCCGCATTTCCGGGGTGGCGCAGGTGAAGTGGCTTTCCGAGTTTCCCGCCGAACGGCACAAGCTCATGTGCGAGGCGGAGCACGTTTATCTCAACTCGAACGAGCACAAGCGCGCGGTGGTGGAGGTGGAGACGCGCGACGCGCGGTTCGCCCGCGACCTGCAGCGTCGCTATCCGCTGCACCGCTACGAGCGCCTCGCGCGGCTCATGCACCGGTTGCGGGTGGTGAAGTCGGCAGCGGAGCTCGCCCTGATCAAGCAGGCGTGCGCGATCACCGGCCACGGTTTCCAGCGCCTCCTCAAATTCATCCAGCCGGGCGTGAACGAATGCGAAGTGGAAGCCGAACTGGCGCATGAGTTCACGCGCCGCCGGGGCAAGTTCGCTTACAACCCGATCATCGCCGCGGGCGCGAATTCCTGCGTGCTCCATTACAACAGCAACGACCAGACCTGCCAGAAAGGCGACGTGTTGCTGCTGGACGTCGCGGCCAGTTACGCGAATTACAACTCGGACCTGACGCGCACCGTGCCGGTGAGCGGCCGGTTCACACGGCGGCAGAAACAGGTGTACAACGCCGTGCTGCGCACGATGCGTGCGATGATCCAGGCGGCGGTGCCCGGCAAGCTGCATCGCGATTGGCAGAAGGAAGCCGAGGCGCTGCTCACGGAGGAATGCCTGCAGCTCGGCCTGCTCAAGCCGGCCGAGGTTCGCAGGCAAAAGCCCGACGCCCCGGCGGTGAAGAAGTATTTCATGCACGGCCTGGGCCATGTCATCGGCCTGGACGTGCACGATGTCGGCTTCATGAACGAACCGTTCGCCCCCGGCTGGGTGCTGACGGTCGAGCCGGGCCTGTACCTTCCCGACGAAGGCTTCGGCATCCGGATCGAAAACACCGCGCTGGTGACCGCCGACGGCCCGGTGGATTTGATGGCGGACATTCCGGCGGAAGCCGATGAAATCGAGAGTGCAATGAACCCATGATGACCACGATTGCCCTGGACCTGCCCTCCCACACGGCGGGGACCGACACCGACGGCCTGATTTTCAACATTCAAAGATACGCGATCCACGACGGCCCCGGCATTCGCACGACGGTGTTCCTGAAAGGTTGCCCGCTCCGCTGCCAGTGGTGCCACAACCCGGAGAGCCAATCGGCCCGGCCCGAAGTCATGGTGGTTGAGAGCCGGTGTGTGGTGTGTGGCGAATGTCGCCGGGTCTGCACCTTCACCCGGGCGCTGCCCGGCGAAGGACCGCTGCCGCCGCGGGTCGAAGGCTGCAACCTTTGTGGCGATTGCGTCGAAGCGTGCCCGACCGGCGCGCGCCAGATTCTCGGCCGGCGAATGACGGTGGACGAGGTGATGGAGCAGATCGCCGCAGACAGGCCCTTCTACGAAGAGTCCGACGGCGGCGTCACGTTCTCCGGCGGGGAACCGCTGAGCCAGTTGGCGTTTCTGCGCGGCTTGCTCCAGGCCTGCCGGTCGCGCGGCCTGCGCACGGCCGTGGATACCTGCGGCTTTGCCTGCACCGACGCGCTGTTGGACGTGGCGCGGCGCACGGACCTGATCCTCTTCGATCTGAAACTGATGGATGACGCGCGCCACCGTGCCTTCACCGGCGTCTCCAACGAGCCCATCCTGGCGAACCTGAAGGCGCTGGATCTGATTCACAAAAATTTCTGGATCCGCGTTCCGCTGATCCCGGGGATCAACGATGACGCCGCGAACCTGGAAGCGACAGCCCGCTTTGTCGCTTCGCTGTACGGGGCCGCCCAGGTTTGCGTGTTGCCCTACCACGCCATCGGCGCCAACAAGTTCCGCCGGCTGGGCCGGCCAGTGCCGCCGGACGGCCTGAATCCACCCTCCGCCGAGCAGGTGCAAGCGGCCGTGGACATCTTCAAGTCGCTGGGCCTGCGGATTCGCGCCGGCGGCTGAATTGGCGGCGCTTCGATGCCGGGGCGATGCTAACTCCACCGTGACACGGACGGCGGGTTGCTTATACTCCCGCCCATGACAGACCGGACTGCCCGTCTCCGTCGCCTGAGCCTCGACACGCCGCCGTCCCTCACCGGCGAGCGCGCGTGGCTAATGACCGAGTTTTACCAGGCCCACGACGGCAAGTTCTCCGTGCCGGTCATGCGGGCGCGGGCGTTCCTTCACCTCTGCCAGCACAAGGCGATTTACCTCGGCGAGGACGAACTCATCGTCGGCGAGCGCGGCCCGGCGCCCAAGGTAGTGCCGACTTTTCCCGAACTGACCTGCCACAGCGTCGAGGACCTGCGCATTTTGAACTCGCGGCCCAAGACCTGGTATCGTGTGAGTGAGGAGTGCATCAAGCTCTACGAGGAGAAGGTCATCCCTTACTGGCGCGGGCGCTCGATGCGCGATCGGATGTTTGCCGAGCTGCCGCCGGAATGGCGCGATGCCTACGACGCCGGCCTCTTCACCGAATTCATGGAGCAACGCGCCCCCCGGGCACACCGTCCTCGACGACAAGATTTACTCGAAGGGGATGCTGGACTTCAAAAAGGACATCGCCGATGCCATCGCCAAGCTCGATTTCCTCAATGACCCGCAAGCGTACGAAAAGCGCGAGGCGCTGAAGTCCTTCGACATTTCCTGCGACGCGCTGATCGTCTTCGCCGAAAGGCACGCCGCGCTGGCCGGAGAACTCGCGGCGAAGTAGACGCGCTCGGAGCGCAAGGCAGAGTTACTCAAGATCGCGGAAGTCTGCTCGCACGTTCCCGCCCACGCGCCGCGCAATTTCCATGAGGCGCTCCAGTATTACTGGTTCTGCCATCTCGCGGTGATCACCGAGCTGAACGGCTGGGACTCGTTCAATCCCGGCCATCTCGACCAGCACCTGCTGCCTTTCTACGAACGCGGCCTGGCCGATGGCACGCTCACCAAAGAAAGCGCCCGCGAGTCGCTGGAGTGCTTCTTCATCGAGTTTAACAACCATCCCGCGCCGCCCAAAGTCGGGGTGACCGCTGCCGAGAGTGGCACGTACACCGACTTTGCGAACATCAACATCGGCGGTCTGCTCCGCGACGGCTCGGACGGCGCGAACGAGCTGTCGCACATCCTGCTCGACATCGTGGACGAGATGCACCTCCTCCAGCCGAGCACGAACATCCAGCTTTCGCGCAAGACTCCCGACGCGCTCCTTAAGCACGCGCTCCGCGTGGTGAGTCGCGGCTACGGCTTCCCGTCCATCTTCAACGCCGACACGGTCGTCGAGGAGCAACTCCGCCAGGGCAAAAGCCTCGAAGACGCGCGGGCCGGGGGTTGCAGCGGCTGCGTGGAAGTCGGCGCCTTCGGTAAGGAAGCGTACATCCTCACTGGCTACTTTAATTTGGTGAAGGTGCTGGAACTCACATTGCACAACGGCCTTGATCCGCGCACCGGCAAGCAACTCGGACCGCGCGCCGGAGGACCTGAAGTGAAGGATTCAGCCGACGCGCGCGATGCGGACGCTCTCTCTTCCACCGGGAGAGAGGGTCGGGGTGAGGGGGCGGCCTGTCCAGTTCTCAGAACTTACGCCGACCTCTTCTCCGCCTTCCGACGGCAGCTTCGGCATTTCCTTAACATCAAAATCGCCGGCAGCCGCTTGATCGAGCGAATGTATGCCGACCATATGCCCGCGCCGTTCCTAAGCGTGCTGATCGACGACTGCATCGCCAAGGGCCGCGACTACAACGCCGGCGGCGCCCGCTACAACAACACCTTCATTCAAATGGTGGGCCTCGGCAGCATCACCGACTGCCTGAGCGCGGTGAGGGAGATGTGTTTTGAGGACGGCGTTTCGGCGGGCCGCCGAAACGAACACGCCGGC
>JAKCAB010000791.1 GCA_021839785.1 bacterium
CGACCTCCTCGATCTGCGCCACGCTGAAGGCTATTCCGTCCTCGACGTACTCTTTGCAGTCGGTGGCGACCGCCTGCGCCGCGGACTTCGAGGTCAGGAGCGAACCGGAGGCGAACAGCTTGTCCGTGAATTCGCGCGCGTTCACGCCGGCCACCTGCTCCAATCGCTTCAGCACCTCGGCGTCGTGCGGCGTGGTCGTCGGCGAGGTGAGGTTCAACGTGTCCGAAACCAGGCCCGCCAGGAGTAATCCCGCAATGGGCGGCGGCAGTTCAACGCCGTGCCGGAAAAAGCAATCCGCCACGATGGTGCTGGTGGAACCGACGGGCTCGTTGCGGAACAGAATCGGTTGCGGCGTGGTCAGGCTGCCGATCCGGTGGTGGTCGATGATTTCCAGGATTTCGACCAGCTCGGCGCCCTGCACGGCCTGCGAAAGTTCGTTGTGATCCACCAGAATCAGCCGCCGATCTACCTTTTTGAGAAAATCCGACTTCGACAACACACCCACCGTCCGGCCGTCGTCGTCCACGACCGGGAAGGCCTGGTAACTCGCAGTCAGCGCGGTGGCCCGCGCCTGGGCCAGCGGCGTGTCCTCGCGGAAGGTCAGGAACTGCTCGTCCAGCACGTGCCGCACCGCCAGCGACGCCCGGCACAGGGCCGCGGTGGTGGCCGTGTCATGCGGCGACGAAATCACGCTCACCCGGTTCCGCCGTGCCGCCTCGACGGTCTTGGCTTCCACCTGCAAACCGCCGGTCACGAGCAACACCCGCACGTGCTCGCGGATGGCCAGGTTCTGAATGTCCCAGCGATCGCCGACGACGACCAGCAAGCGCTCATGAGGATAATTCGCCAGCCGCTCCGCAAACGACTCCAACCCCATGGCGCCGATCATCAGGATCAGGTCTTCCTCGACCGCGGCCTCGTGCGCCACCAGGAGTTCGCCGCCCAGCGTAGTCGCCACTCCCTGAACGGAGGACAACATGCGTCGCGAGTCGATCAACCGGTGGGTGGCTGGGAACAGGAACTGGCTCAGCTTGAACAGCGACAACAACCCGTGACAACGCCGGTCTTCGTCCAGCACGGGCAAGACCCGCAGGTTGTGCGCGTCCATGAGGCCCAGTGCCTCGGCCACGGTGGCCGGCGGCGCCACGCTGAAGACGTGGGGCTGCATCACGTCGCGGACCTTCGG
Organism: bacterium; assembly: GCA_021839785.1. The sequence goes on from JAKCAB010000791.1 coordinate 1,187, forward strand.
CGAGACATCCGCCACAAAGCGCGGGGCGGGGAGACCGAACGAGCGCAGCACAAAATCGATGCGGTCATTGGTTTCGCCGCAGCGCGCCGCCACGGCCCCGGGCAGGCCGGTGCGCCGTTTGAACTCCGCGTAGCCGATGGCCGAGCAGATCGCGTCGGTGTCCGGGTTGCGGTGGCCGATGACCAGAACTTCACTCATGTCGAAAGGAGCCAAGGCTAATGCTTGGCTGCCGCCCCGCAAGCCGAAGCGCCCCCGTTGCGCCGCAAGCAACTTGCCTTGCGGGCGCGAATCTGGATTCATCGGCGCGCAACGTTTCGAACCATGAGCTTGGCATACCAGATCGTCGTTTGCGGCAGCATCGTGCCCGACCCGCTTCAAACCCTGGAACCGGTGACCGGCCCCGCCGGCCCGGCCCTTAAGAACGAAATGATGCTGCCCGCCTGGCTGGATCCGTGGGCGGCGCACGCGCTGTTCGAAGGGGCGCACCTGGCGAAAGCTCACCCCGGCAGCAAGCTTACGCTCGTAAGCCTCAGCCCCAAGGCGAAGCTCCAGCAGGTCATGATGACCGTCGCCCAGAAGGTGCCCTTCGAACTGGTGGCGCTGGACGGCCCGGCCAATGGCTTTACCGACTCTGCCGAAACCGCGGCCGCGCTCGCCGACGCCATCCAGTCGCTGGCGGGTCGCGATCCTGCCCGGCTGCTCGTGTTTGGCGGATGGGAAAGCGCATCCCGCGGCGCGGGCACCACACTACAGGTCATCGCCGAACGGTTGGGCATCGCGGACGTTTTTCTCGGCGTGGACTCGTTGAAGGTCGCCGGCGATGGCAGTTTGGAAATCCTCGAGCGCGTCGAAGGCGGCAAGCACCAAGTCTCGCGCTGTGCCGGTCCCCCCGCGGTGCTCGGTTGGGCCACGGGCAGCCTGCCGGAGCCGAAGAACAACCCGCAGGTGGGCATGCTGAACATGCGCGGCGTGATGCCGGCGCTGCAAAAGGCCAAACCGGTCAAAATCGCCGCGGAAGGCATGGCGTTCGCCAGCGTGAATGTGCCGAAACAACTCCGCGAAACGCGGATCGTTAAGGACGCGTCGCCGGAGCAAATCGCGGCGGAAATCGTGCAGTGGATCAAGAGTTGACGAAGGCCGGCCCCGCAAGTCTTCAAGCAAAACCATGGAAACGATTCTGTTCCTCGCCCACACCGAAACCGACGGCTCGCTCGGCAAGCCCGCACTCGAAGCCCTCGGCGCCGCCAAAGCCTTGAGCGATGCGCTCGCCGGCTCGCCGCTCGTCGTCGGTTTGTTCGGCGCCGACGTGCAAAGTGCCGCCGCTGCGGTCGCCACTTGCGGAGCCACAAAGATCCTCGCGGTCGCCGGCGCGGACTTCGCCGCATCGCGATACGCCACGGACGCGGCTGCGGCCGAGGCCCTCGCCAAAACGGCAGGCGCAACCTTGGTGATCGCCGCGGGCACTTCGCGGCTGCTGCGTTGCCTTCCCGGCGTCGCTGCCCGACTCGGCGGGCGGGCGAACACCCACGTCACCGGCCTCGCTGCGGGCGAAGGCAAGGTCACGGTGAACCGCTGGTACTACCGTCAGCGCATGGAGGGCGCCTTCACACGCGTGCAGCGG
>JAKCAB010000441.1 GCA_021839785.1 bacterium
GCATCGACACGGACGCCACAGTGCTGCATGCGATCCGCGCCGGCGGCATCGACGCCACCATTGCGCAGAATCCGTTCGGCCACGGCTACATCAGTTGCGCGATCCTCAAGCTCTTGAACGACGGCTGGACGCCGCGCCGCGAGTACCAGTTCATCGACGCCGGCATCGTGGTGGTGACGCGGACGAACCTCGACACCTTCCCGGCGGACGTCCGCGCGGTCACGCAACGACTGGTGGCCGAGCTGAAAACGAAATACCTGAACCCGCCCCGATGACTCCGTTGCTGGCAGTGCGCGGCCTGAGCAAGTCCTTCCCCGGCGTGCAAGCGCTCGCGAATGTGAGCCTCGAATTCAACCGCGGCACGATTCATGGACTCGTCGGCGAAAACGGCGCGGGCAAGAGCACGTTGATCAAACTCGTGACCGGCCTCGAGACGCCGGACCGCGGCGAGATTCGGTTGGACGGCCAGCCGGTGCGGTTCCGCAACTGGCGCGAAGCCCAGGCGCGCGGCATCGCGTTGGTCGGCCAGGAAATCCAGGTGGTTCCGGAAAGTTCGATCACCGAAAACGTGTTGCTGGACCGGCTCGCCACGCGGGGGCCGCTCCGGCGCGTGGACTGGCCGGCGATGAACCGCGAGGCGGAACGATTCGTGCGCAGCGTGGGCTTGGACCTGCCGGTCACCACCCCGGTCAAGGGCCTTAGCGCCGGGCAAAAGCAGTTGGTGCGGATCGCGAAGACGCTCGCGGCCAGGGCGCGACTGGTGTTCCTGGACGAGCCCACCAGCTCGCTCACCGAACACGAGGCCGGCCAATTGCTGGGGCTCCTGCGCGAGCTACGGTCGCAGGGCGTCACCGTCCTCTACGTTTCGCACAAGCTCGAGGAAGTCTTCGCCGTGTGCGACGAAGTGAGCGTACTGCGCGACGGCCAGCACGTCGGCACGCGTGCGGTCGCGGGTCTGACCAAGGCCGAACTCGTCGCCGCGATGATCGGGCGCGAGGCGCGCGAGGAACGGCTGGGGCGGCTGCCGGTGGACCGCGGTTGCGAGCTGCTCCGCGCCGAGCGACTCACCCGGCGGGGCAAGGTCAGCGAGGTCAGCTTCGCGCTGCACCGCGGCGAGATTCTGGGGTTTTACGGCCTGGTCGGGTCGGGCCGGACCGAGACCGCGCGCCTGCTCATCGGCGACGACTGCCCGGACAGCGGCGCGGTCTTCGTGCGCGGGCGGCAGATCGCGCTGCACTCGGTGCGCGACAGTCTGCGGCGTTGCCGGATGGGTTATGTGACCGAGAACCGCAAGGAGGAAGGCCTCTTCCTGGCGGCGTCGGTCGGCACCAACATCGCCCTCACCGTCTGGGACCGGATGGTACAGCGTTGGACTCGCCGCATCTCGCCGACCGCCGAACGCGAGGTCGGGCAAAGACACGTGGCGGCGCTCGACATCAAATGCGCTGGACTGGACGAGCCCGCGGGCAACCTGAGCGGCGGGAATCAACAGAAGATCTGCCTGGCCAAGTGGCTGGCCGCGGATTGCGACATCCTGCTCATCGACGAGCCGACGGTGGGCGTGGACATCGGCGCGAAGGAGCACCTGCACCGGTTGATCTGGGAGCTGGCCGCGCAGCAAGGGAAGGCGATTATTCTCATTTCGTCCGACATGCCCGAGATCATCAAACTGGCCAGCCGCATCCTGGTCTTCCGCGACCAGCGGATCGCGGGCGAAGTGCCGGACGTGGACGCGCCGGGCCGGACTTACGCCGACATCAGCGCCGCCATCGGCCGGTATTTGAACTGAGCTTCCCACCCATGAACTCCACCCTTGCGAATGCACCCACCGCGACGCCCCGCCGGATTTGCCAACGACCGGGCGCGGGCGAATGGTTCAACGGCCGCACGAACGGCTTGATTCTGTCCTTCACGGTGCTGTTCTGCGTCCTCGCCCTCGAGTCGCCGACGTTCCTGTCGGGTTACACGCTGTTCGTGCTGTCGCGGCAGGTGGCGTTCTGCGTCCTGATTGCGCTGGCGCAGGCGGTGTGTCTGGTGGTGGGCGGCATGAACCTCTCGGTTGGCGCCATCGGCAGCATGACCACGGTGGTGTTGGGGCTGTGCCTCGACAGCGTGCATCTGTCGCCCTGGCTGGCGGTCCCCGCGGCGCTGGCCTTCGGCGCTCTGAGCGGCTGGCTCAATGGCGCGCTGATCACGCGGCTCAAGCTCGACTCCTTCGTCATCACGCTTTCCATGATGTTCATTTACATGGGCCTGCGGTCGGGCGTCTCGGGCGGCCAACCGTATCGCGTGCCGGAGTCGTTCACCTTCGCCGGCCAACGCGCGTTCCTCGGCATACCGTGGGTGTTCGTGCTGGCGTCCGGGTTGCTGGCGGCGATGGCCTACCTGTTTCGCTGGACGGTCTTCGGCCGACGCCTGTTGGCGACCGGCGGCAACGCCGACGCGGCCCGCCTCTCCGGCATCGACACCGCGCGGATGGTGGTGGCGGCGAACGTGCTTTCCGGATTGTTCGCCGCGCTGGCGGCGGTGCTGTGGGCGTCGCAACTCGGCTCCGCCGCTCCCGAAACGGGCGACACCTGGCTGATCGTCTCCTTCGCGGTCGCCATCATTGGCGGCACCGGTCTGAGCGGCGGCGTCATCTCGGCGTTCGGCCTGTTCATGGGCGCCGCCATTTTCATGCTGATCAAACACGGGCTGGTCGAATTGAAGGCGAACCCGTATTTCGCGAATGCCTTTCTGGGCACCTTGAACCTGCTGGCGGTGGTCGTAGATCGCGTGCGGGAAATGTACCTTGAACGCCGCCTGCC
>JAKCAB010000434.1 GCA_021839785.1 bacterium
TTCGACGAGCGCCTGGCGGTTTGCCGGCATCCGCGCCAAATGATCATGCCGCCGCGTGCGGCGAGGATTCACGATCCAACAAGGTGGTGGCCAACTGGCGCGCCTCTTCGATGAGTGCGAAATCTCGCGCCAAATCGCCAAACCGGAATTGCGGCAAACCGCTCTGCGCCTGGCCCAGCAATTCGCCCGGCCCGCGCAAGGCCAGGTCCGCCTCTGCAATGCGAAAACCATCGTTGGTTTCTTCGAGCACCTTGAGCCGTTGCCGGGCCTCGGCGGTCTTCGCCGCAGCGACGAGAATGCAGTACGCCGGATGCGGACTGCGCGCGACGCGACCGCGGAGCTGGTGCAGTTGGGCAAGGCCAAAACTTTCCGCGCTTTCGATCACCATCACGTTCGCGTTCGGCACATCCACCCCCACCTCCACCACGGAGGTCGCCACCAACGCCGGCAACCGGTTCGCACGAAAATCGGCCATCGTCCGCTCCTTTTCCTCGGCGGGCATCCGGCCATGCAGGAGTCCGACCCGATGCGGCGCCAGCGCGTTTTTCAGGCGCTCGAACTCGGCCAGCACGGCTTTCGTGCCGGCGGCCAGATCGGCGTCTTCGACGCGCGGATAAACGACGAACGCCTGCCGCCCCTGGCGGAGCTGGTCGCGCACGAACTCCCAAACCTTGGGCAGCCGATCCGCCCCGCGAACGAACGTCCGCAAGCTGCCGCGCCCCGCCGGCAAGGCGTCGATGACCGACACGTCGAGGTCGCCGTAAAGCGTCAGGCCCAGCGTGCGCGGGATGGGCGTCGCGGTCATGACCAGCAGGTGCGGGTAGCGACCTTTGCGAACGAGTTGCTCGCGCTGCGCCACGCCGAACTTGTGCTGCTCGTCGATGATCACCAGGCCCAGTTTGTCCGGCGCAAACGTCGGTTCGAGCAAGGCGTGCGTGCCCACCCAGAGCGTGACCGGCCGCGAGGCGCGCGGCGCTGAAGCGGGCGCGAACAAGGTCGCACCGTTAGCGCCGTCCGTCTTGCGGCTGCCGGTGTGCAGCTCGACCGCCACGCCCAGCGGCTCGAACCAGGCGCGGAACCGCGCGAACTGCTGGCCGGCGAGCACCTCGGTGGGCGCCATGAATGCGACGTCGAAACCGCTCTCCAGCGCCATCAACGCGGCGCAGGCGGCGACCACCGTCTTGCCCGAACCGACGTCGCCTTGCAGCAGCCGCCGCATCGGGTGCGGGCCGGCGAGGTCGGCGCGGGTTTCGCGGAGCACGCGCGTCTGCGCCTCGGTGAGCTTGAAGGCGAGGCGGGCGAGGAACGGCCGGATCAGGCGGTTGTCGCCGCCGCACGGCAGCGACTTCGCCTTGGTTTGGAGCGTGCGGCGCCGGCGCTGAATGGCCAGTTGCAGTCCGATGAATTCGTCCAGCGCGAGCCGCTGGCGGGCGGCCTCCGCATCGCCGTCGTTTTCCGGAAAATGCAGGAGCCGCAACGCGCGGGCGCGCGGCAGTCGCCCGGTGGAATCGAGCGTCGGCCAAGGTTCGACAATCTGCGGTTCCGCCGCCGCCAACGCCCGCCAGATCAACCCGCGCAGCCAGCGCTGAGTCAGGCCTTCGGTGAGCGGATAGACCGGCACGATCCGGCCGATGTGGATCGAACGCTCTTCGCCGCCCTCGACGACTTCGGTGTCCGGATGGTCGATGGTGCGCGGCTTGAGCGAGCGCACCTTGCCGAAGACCACCAGCTCGTCGCCGACCTGGAACTGCGCTTCCATGAACGGCAGGTTCCACCACCGGCAATGCAGCCGGCCGGTGCCGTCTTCGAGGATGAGTTCGAAGAGCGAGCGGCTGCGCTGTTTCCAACGTTTGGTGCCGGCGGCGACGACGCGTCCGCCGGTCAACACCGGTTCGCCCGCGGCGAGCTGGGCGATCGGGCGGAAGTGTCGGCGATCCTCGTAACGGCGGGGGCGGTGGCACAACAGGTCTTCGACCGTGCGAACTTCCAGCCTGGCGAGCAGCGCCGCGCGTTCGGACCCGACGCCCCAAAGGACGGTGACGGGTTGCGCGAGAATGGAAGCCGGCGGCGCGGGCACGCAGGGTTTATAGCGCGCGGCCGGTAACGCGCCAAGCGGCCACGCCGAACAGGTGTGGTGTTCTGCACGGCGACGCACTGGCTCGCGGCTTCATTTGCGCGGGGATCGCGGCGGGCCCCTCTGGGCCTGCGCGGCGAAAGTAGGTTCAATCTCCAGTCGGAAGAACTGGTGGGGCTCGTTCGGGTGGTTCACCTCGATGTAAGTCCCGGAGACAAGATCGTACCAAGCCACCCGCCAACTCTGCAGGTCGGTTGAGCTTCTCACTCGATAATAATGGCGGAAGGGCACCGTGTAGTCGAAAGCAAAGAGACCGCCGGGCAAGACCCGTGGCGAGGCCAAGACAGGGTTCCTGCCTGCTACGGCCACAATCAGCACCGGCGGCGACTCAACTGTTTCATCCGATGCCCCGGAGAGGCGGCAGACCACGACGTTCGTACCCGCCGGCGCATTGGTCCATTGCAGCCCGTAAGGTGGCGTGGCGACCGAGCCGATGGAGACGCCATTGGCGAAAAACTCCACTGCTGGCGCTGGCCCCGGCGGATCATAGACCGAGGCCAGCAACGACACGGTCTCACCGGCACTGAAGTGCGCACCGTCCCGTGGGGCATTGATCAGCACCGCTGGCCGGCCGGCCTCGCGCGGCAAGACCGTGACGGTTCCAGCCGAGATCCACCACACGGTGTCGGTGGCATCGTAGTACCAACGCTGGACATAGACCGAGGTGCCTGG
>JAKCAB010000257.1 GCA_021839785.1 bacterium
GCACCAGCCACGCGTAGCGGCGCAGGGAACGTTCGAGGGATTTCGTCGAAACGGCGTCGAGCAGCCGCCGCGTGCCCCGCACCACGCCGGCGTTCCAATAGCGCACGAAACCGCCGGCGAAGATCACGCCTTGCACGCGAAAGCACCGCGCCTCTTCCGCCAGCATCGCCCACGCGACCTGCGAACCGAACGACTCGGCCAGCAGCCAGCCGGCTTCGAGGCCGCGCGCCGTCAGGGCGACGTCGATTTCGCGGGCGTAATCGGCCAGCGACCAGGTGAGCGTGCGCGGGTAGGTGATCTCCACAAACGGAACCCGCCCGGCGAGCGCGCCCCGAAAGGCGGCGACCAGGGTCCAGTCGCCGTGCAAGCCGGGCAGGTACACCAGCGGCGGCCCGCTGCCGCCGGCGTGGACGCGAATCTGGAGTGCTTCGTCCATGCGCGCGTTCGCCGGGTGGGGCGCCGACCGGCCCGCCGCCGGCGCGCCGTTATTGCATCGCCAGCGGTTGGCCGGTTGCGCCCAGAACGCTTAGCCAGAGCGGACCGGTGAGGTCCACTTTGTTGCGCCGGGCGATGGCCTGGTGGATCGGGACGTGAACAAGCCGCCGGTGCCACATGCCCAGCACCATCTCGGTCTTGCCGCACATCGCGGCGTGGACGGCGTTTAGCGCCAGCGTGGCGCAAAACACCGCGTCGGCCGAGTTGGCTGGCACGCTGCGAATCATGTAGCTGGGATCGATGTACTTGAGGTTCACCTCGAATTGTTTCGCGGCGAAGTGCGACTTGATCGCGTCGGCGAGGAACACGCCGATGTCCTTGAGTTTTACATTGCCGGACGCGTCGCGTTCTTCGCCAGCGGTCGCCAGCAGCTCCTGGCCGGCGCCCTCGGCGACGACGATCACCGCGTGTTGGCGGCGTTCCAGACGACGCTGGAGCACCGGAAACAGGCCGTTCGGCCCGTCGAGTCGGAACGGAATTTCCGGGATCAGGACGAAGTTCGCGTCGCCGGACGCCAACGCGGCGGCGCAGGCGATGAACCCCGAGTGGCGGCCCATGACCTTGACCAGGCCCACGCCGTTGGGCGCGCCCTTGGCCTCGCGATGCGCGCAGTCGATCGCCCGGACCGCTTCGCCGGCGGCGGTCTGGAAACCAAAGCTCTGGTCCATGAACAGCAGGTCGTTGTCGATGGTCTTGGGAATGCCCACCACGGCGATGCCCAGGCCGCGTTGACGCACCTCGTCGGCGATCGCCACGGCGCCGCGCATCGAGCCGTCGCCACCGATCACGAACAGGATCCGGATCCCCAGCTCGACGAGGCGATCCACCATCGCCTTGGGCTTCTGCGGGCCGCGCGAGGATCCCAGCACGGTGCCGCCCAGCTTGTGGATTTCGGAGACGCCCTCCGAGTCGAGTTCGACGTGCCCGTCGGGTGCCACCAAACCGGCGTAGCCGTAGCGGAAGCCATAGACTTTTTGCACCCGGTAATGAAACTCCGCCACCATCACCAGGCCGCGGATCACGTTGTTCAAGCCGGGACAAAGACCGCCGCAGGTCACGATGCCCACCCGGACGTCGGTCGGCGAAAAAAAGATCCGCCGGCGTGGCCCGGCGAGTTCGAGCACGGGAAAATCGGGCGCCGCCGCGGCGCCGCCCCGGACGGCGCTGAGCGTGTCGTCCACGAGGATGCACTCGTGGTCTTCGACGAAATCGATGGTCTTGCCTTCGTGGTCGTGAAACTTGGCCAGCGGAGAATCCACCTCACAAGGTCCGAGCGAGCGAATCGCAAAGTCGTTCTTCACGGCCGGAAAGTAGCCGCTGCCAGCGGCGGCAACGCAAGCGGAACTTGCGCGGGTTCGAGACGCCTTGGCTCCCAGGCAGCGATGCCCCGGCGCAGGCATCCGAATACTTGCCGCCGTGCGTGCTCCGCTCCTTGGCGGTTGAAAACCAGGACCGGGGAGCCGGCCGACAAGCCAAGCGGGCAAGTCGCGTGCCCACCGCTCGCCATGCCGGAACGAGGGCACGAGTCACGTTGCGGAGGACGGCCGCCTGGCTGCATTTCGGCGCGCCCTCACGCCGAACCCGGCGCGCGGCGGACGGACCCAACGATGCGGTCCTGCAGAGGCAGAGCCAACGACAAGGGCGTCATGGGCAGCACCCGAGGACGAGCGCGGACCCGATGCCAGTCCCATCGCCCGCCAAGGGCTCGGACCTCCGCGGCTGTCTCCCTTCGCCTCCCGGTAGCATGAATGCGGGATGCGCGTGCCGAACCTCGACACTTTGCTTCGCGTTTGGGACGCAATGGGCGTTTCGCGGGCCGACATCATCGCTCGCGTTTGCGATTCGGATCGAGGCTTACCGGCTTGGCGAATTGCAGACGAGGCAGCCTTGTTCGGCGCGTTGTCGAGCCGTTCGATCCGGTCAGACCTCAGACCGTTTTTGACCGCCCCCGCGTGGCAGGGTCGGCGTCATGCAAACGAACTGGTGTGGTAACAGGCGGCGGTTGGAAGTGGAAGTTCTGGTCCGGTTTGGCGAGGTCCGGGTCGTCAAGACTCGTCCGGGCACGCTGGAAATCCGCGGCGGATCCTCCGGCCCCGCATCGGGTGACCCGCATCGAGTACGACGTGTGCCCGGACCAGACGGCCGCGCAGTGGCGCGAGGAATGGCTGATTTGCGTGCTGGCGCCGCGGTTCAACCGCGCCGGCAAGATCTGGGAACGGCCGCCGTGACTCGCGCGGCGGGCGCGGACCCTGCTTGCCGCCCGTTTTTGCATTGCTCCAAGCGACTGGCCGGCAATA
>JAKCAB010000252.1 GCA_021839785.1 bacterium
AGCCGGCGCTCCGGAACTGTTGGTCTGATACGCCGACAACTTCGGCTTGCACCAGCGCGAGCATCGGGCGCATCTCAGTTTCTTGGGGGGGTGTAAGTTTTGGGCATGACAATGACGATAGCTCCGCCCCCGGTCGTTCCACCCTCGACCCGTTTCCTTCGTTCGGGCGCTCCCGCCGCCCCGCTCCCCGAAGCCTTGGCCGTGCGGGCCGCCCGCACCGCGGTCGCACGGGAAGCCTCCCTCACCGGCTTTCTGGCGGCCACGGATCACAACCTCGGCCCTTTTGAAATCCAGGCGGCCCACGACGGGCAAGAACTCCTGCGCACCGCCACCCAGCGCGCCGCCCAAGCCAGGGCCGACGCCACCCCGCCGCGCTGTCCGGTCTGTGGTCGGCCGCTGAGCCAATGCTCGCGGGGTCACGCCCGCACCTGCCTGACCCGCTTTGGCGACATCACGATGGCGCGCCCGCGCGGCTACTGCAAACGCTGCCGCAAATGGCGCCCGCCCGCGGACCCCGCCCTCGGCTTGGAGGCCCCCGCCGGCTACTCGCCCGCCGTCCAGGCGCTGGTGGCCCTGGCCGCCAGCAAATGGCCCGTCGCTGAAGCCAGCGGGGTGCGCGAACAGTTGGCCGGCGGGCGGTTGCCCCCGGCCACTCTCGACCGCGAAGCCAAACGCCAGGGCCAACGCGCCCAACGCCTCCGCACTCAACTCGATCAACCAGCGGCGGCGGAAGCCAAGCAACTCGAACGGGTCCTCCAACCCTACCCACCGATCATTCAACTGGACGCCTGGAACCTCCGCGAGCGCGACGCTTGGGGGCAGAGCGCCTCGCTCCGGCGACGCGGGCAGGAGCCCGATCGCTGGCACTGGGTCTGGACCGGCACGGTCTTCCGGCTCGATCATCGGGGAGAGACGGCCGGCGGGCGGCCCGTCATCGTCCAACGCGGCGACGTGTTCACCCGCCAGGGCTTGGACGCCTTGCGCGAGCAACTCCACGCCGAAGCGTTGCGCCGCGGGTTGGGCCAGGCGGCGAGCGTGCTGGTGATCGGGGATGGTGCGGTGTGGATTGGGCGCTGGGCCGACGACCGCTGGCCGCTGGCCCAGCAGCGGCTGGATTTCTATCCTGCCGTGCAACACCTCGTGGCCGTGGGGCGGGCGCTCTGGGGCGAGGACAAAGTCCAGTTCAAAGCCTGGCTCAAACCGTTGGTGCGCCAATTGAAGAACGAGTCGGCGGTGAAAGTGATCCGGCCACTGGAGGAAGCCCTGGCCAACTTGCCGGTCGGTCCCGTGGCCGAAGCGGTGGCCCAGGAAGCGGCCTGCCTCCGCGAGCATCAGGACCGCATGGACTATCGGGCGGCGCGGCGGGCGGGCGAACCCCTCGGCCGTGGTCCGGTCGAAGCGACCTGTCGGCAGGCCCAATGCCGCTTCAAGCGTCCGGGTCAGTTCTGGAGCCAGACCGGCGACGAAGCCCTCCTGTGCCTCGAAACCTTTTGGCGCAACGACCGCTGGGCGCTCCTCTTCCCCCACCCCGCCTTCGACCCCGCAAAAAACTGAGATGCGCCCGCGAGCATCGCAACGCCAACATTGCAGTTGCCAGCCCTTCGTTTCGCGCTAAGCTCCCTCCCCCGATCGAACCAAGAAGACCACTCAATTTGAACACTGAACTCTGTCGCAAAGCACTGGAAAAGGTTGTCAATCCCAACATCCTAGTAAACCTCGTTTCCCGGCGGGTTCGCCAGTTGAACTCCGGCGGCGGCGGGAGCAGCCGGCCTTTGATCGAGGAATACGAAACCCTGGGCGCCGCCGACATCGCCTTGCGGGAGATTGTCGAGGACCGCATCACCTATGAAAGCTTGGCGCCGATCGCCGAGCCGGAACCGACAACCAAACGGCGCCGGCGGAGCTAAACCGCGGCGGGGATCGCGCGCCAGCCAGAAGGGATTCCTTCTGGCTGAAGTCGTTTATGGCCGACATCGTCACCAACGCGAAGGCGCGGCGCGATTACCACGTTCTCGCGACCTACGAGGCGGGGATCGTGCTCCACGGGACGGAGGTGAAGTCGCTCCGCGCCGGCCGCGGCCAGATCGCCGACGCCTTTGCGCGGGTCGAGAACGGCGAGGTGCTGCTCTACAACTCGCACATCGACGAGTACGCCCAAGGCAACCGCCAGAACCACGCCCCGAAGGCCCCGCGCAAGCTGCTTCTCCACCGGTCCGAAATCCGGAAGCTCCAGGAAGCCGCGGCCATCAAGGGGCGCGCGCTTGTCCCGCTGGCCTTCTATTGGAAAAACCGGCGCGTGAAAGTGGCCCTTGCCGTGGGCGAAGGTAAACAGCAGTTCGACAAACGCGAGGACCTGAAGCGCCGCGAGGCCGACCGTGAACTCAAGCGAGCCACGCAGCACCGCCTCAAAGGGCGGTAGCTCCACCCAAGCCGCCTTCGCTCGTTTCTTCGGATTTCCGGGTCGCCAACGCGGCATCGACCACCGCGAGGATTTCATCCCGCACTTGATCCGGTCCACGCGTGCCGTCGATGCGAACGAGGTAGGGCTTGTTCAAGGCGTGGAAGATTTCCCGCGTCCGGGTGAGCTGGGCCAGCGTCTCGAACTCATTCGCGCGCCCATCACGGTTGCCGACCCGCGCCAGCGCCTGTTCGGGCGTGAGGTCGATGATGACCAACAGATGCGGCTCGACTGCGAACGCCTCGTTCAGGCGCAGCAGTTCGGCCGGGTCAAAGCCGCGCGCGCCCTGGTAGGCCACGGTCGAGAAGTAGTAGCGGTCGGTGATCACGAACTTGCCGGCGGTGAGGCTGGGTCGAATCAATTCAGTGACGTGCTGCTTGCGGTCTTCGAGGAATGCGTTCAGTTCGTCCGCCGGCGACATCCGGCCCGCCACCGCTGACTCGCGAATGCGGCGCCCCCACGGTCCGTCCGTAGGTTCCCGCGTTAGAACGACGTCAAACCCGCGGTCGGCCAGCGCCGCGCCCACGGCCCGGGCCTGAACGCTTTTGCCCGCGCCGTCGATGCCCTCGATGGCGAGCAGGAATCCGCCGGGGACAAGCTGTTTCATCGCCGGCGGAGGTCCATTTTGCCGAGCATTTGCTCGACGTACTTGCCGACCAGGTCGGCCTCGAGGTTCACGGCGTCGCCGACCTCGCGTTCGCGCAAGGCGGTGACTTCCCAAGTGTGGGGGATGATCCAGATGCGGAGGCCTTGCTTGAACACCTCGGCCACCGTCAGGCTGATACCGTCCACGGCGATCGAGCCTTTGAACACGACGTAGCGCATCACCTCGGCCGGCGCGTCGAGGTCGAGCACCCAATCCTGGCCGGTACGCTCCCAGCGCTTGATCCGGCCCAGGCCGTCGATGTGGCCGGTGACGAAGTGGCCGCCCAAGCGGCTGTCCGCGCGCAGCGAGCGCTCGAGGTTCACCAGCGAACCGGGCTGCACGAACTGGAGATCGGTCCGCCGCCAGGTTTCCTGAAGCAAATCGAACTGAACCGATTTTTTCGCGCCGCGCCCGGCGACCTTCACCGCCGTCAGGCAGCAGCCGTTGACGGCCAGGCTGTCGCCGACCTTCAGCCCCTGCGCGCAAAGGCGGGGTCGGACGGTGAGTTCGATGGCCTGGTCGGTCGGGTTGACCCGCTCGACGACGCCGGTTTCTTCCACGATGCCGGTGAACATGGCGGGCGGAGTCTCAGGCGAGCCGCGTTGAGTTTCAAGTCGCACCCACCCGCGCGGTCAGGAACAAGTCTTCACCCAACCGGCGCCATTCCAGGTCGCGCAACTTCGGAATGTCCGGCCAGCCACCGAAGCCCTCGCCGGCGACGCCTCTCCGTGCCGCGCGTCCGCCCAGGACTTTGGGGGCGTAGAAGAACGCCACGCGGTGGGCCAGGCCTTGTTCGAGAAACGAGGCGTTCACCTCGCCGCCGCCTTCGACCAGGAGACTAGAGACGTCCTCCCTTCCGAGTCGGCGCAGAATCCACCGCAGATCCAGACGGCCGCTGCGAACTGGTGTAGTGATCACGGACACCCGCTTCGCCAGCGCGGAAACGCGTCGGGTCGGCGCTTCCTTGCCGACAAAGATCGTGGTGAGGCCGGCGAATTCATCGCTGACCAACTTCGCCGTGAGAGGCGTTCGGGCGCGCGAATCCAGCACCAACCGCCGAACCGGCTTCAGCACCTTCTGGCTTCTGACTTCTGGCTCCTGACTTCTAACTCCTGACTTCTGCCCCCTCACCGTCAGGCTCGGATCGTCCGCCCGCACGGTGTTCACGCCCACCAAGACCGCATCCGCGCCGAGGCGCAGTTGCATGGCGTGCGCACGCGACTGCTCACCGGTGATCCACTTGGACTCGCCGCTGGCGGTGGCGATCTTGCCGTCGAGTGTCATGGCCGCCTTGACCGTGACGAACGGCGTGCGGTGAACGATCCAGTGGTTGAACGCTTCGTTGAGCCGCGTCGCCTCCGACGCCAGCAGGTCGTGCACGACCTCGATGCCGGCACCGCGAAGCACCTCAAAGCCCCGGCCGGCGTGCGCAGGATTCGGGTCGGTGGCGGCGGCGACCACGCGTTTGATGCCGGCGGCAATAATGGCGTCGGTGCAGGGCGGCGTACGGCCGTGGGTACAACACGGTTCCAGCGTCACGTAGAGCGTGGCGCCTGTTGGCGAAAGGCCACGCCTCGTCGCATCGCGCAGCGCTTCGATCTCCGCGTGCGATTCACCGGCCCGATGATGCCAGCCTTGGCCAATTACCCGACTCCGCTTCACCAGCACCGCGCCCACCAGCGGGTTCGGCGACGTCAAACCGTACGCCCGCCGCGCGAGGCGCAAGGCCAGGCGCAAATAAGGGAGGTCCGTGGCGACGCGCGCGGCGATCATGGCAGGATCATTGCCGCCGGGTGCACCGACCGGCAACGCGAATCGTGACTGGGGCGCGGCGCGTTTCGCGCTCGCCGGACGCGCGGGTCGGTCGCAAAATGGCCGGGCCAAATGACGCGCACCCAACACATCCGCGCCCGCATTGTCTGGCCGGTGGACCAGCCGCCCGTGGACGACGGCGCGTTGGTCGTCGCGGACGGCACGATCCGCGAGGTCGGCCGCGTCCGCGCCGTGGCGTCGCCGGCCGGCGCCGAGCGGGTCGATCTGGGCGACGCGATCCTGCTGCCCGGCCTGGTCAACGCGCACTGTCACCTGGACTACACCCACATGGCGGGTCAGATCGCGCCGACCAGCGCGTTCACGGATTGGATCAAATGCATCACTGCGCTGAAAGGATCCTGGCCAGCGGCAGCGTTTCGCGACTCGTGGCTGGCGGGCGCGGCGATGTCCGTCCGGCGCGGCGCGACCACCGTGGCCGACATCGAAGCGGTGCCGGAATTGCTCCCCGATGTTTGGCGGGAAACGCCGCTGCGGGTAATTTCATTTCTGGAAATGACCGGCGTGAAAAGCCGGCGCAATCCCGGCGCAATCCTGGGCGAATCGCTGGCCAAAGCCGATGCCTTGCCGACCGGCCGCTGCGGGGTCGGCCTTTCGCCGCACGCGCCTTACTCGACGGTGCCCGAGCTGCTCCGGCTCAGCGCGGAAGCGGCGCGCGCGCGCGGCTGGCGGCTGGCGACGCACGTTGCGGAATCGGCGGAGGAATACGAGATGTTCATGGAGGCGCGCGGCACGATGTACGACTGGCTGGCCCGCAATGAACGCGACATGGCGGACTGCGGCGGCGTCTCGCCGGTGCAACACCTGGCACAACATGGCGTTCTGGGCCCGAACTTCCTGGCAGTGCACGCGAATGTGTTGCAGCCCGGTGACGCCGAGCTGCTGGCGGGGAGCGGCAGTGCGGTTGTTCATTGCCCGCGTAGCCACGCCTATTTCGGCCACCGGCCGTTTGCCCGGCTGGGCCTGGAGCGCGCGGGTGTGAACGTGTGCCTCGGCACCGACAGCCTTACCACGGTGCTCAAACGCCACGAGCAGGTGCTCGATTTGTTCTGCGAAATGCGCGAGTTCATGGCGTCCTCGCCCGGCGTGGCGCCGGCGGCGGTGGTGGGCCTGGCCACGGTGAACGGCGCGCGGGCGCTCGGCCTGGACGGACGGGCCGGCACGTTGGCCGTGGGCGCCTGGGCGGACGCGATCGCGGTGCCGTTCGCGGGAGCGATTACAGAAACTGCGGACGCGGTGGTGCATCATGCCGGTGACGTGGCTGCTTCCATGATCGGAGGCGAATGGGCGCTGGCACCCGCCAGCGGGCGAATTCCCGCGTAAGTTTTTCATGGAAGCGAACAAAGTCGTGCTGATCACCGGGGCGGCGGGCGGACTGGGGCAAGCCTTGACCGGCGCTTTCGCGGCCGCGGGCTGGCGGGTGGCGGCGGGTTTTCACCGCACGCCAATCCACGCCACCAGCGACGCGGTCTGGCCGGTGGCGTTGGATGTGACCGAGCCTGAGCGCGCGACGCAGGCGGTGGGCGCGGTGGTCGAGCGGTGGGGGCGGCTGGACGCCTTGGTGAACAATGCGGGCGCGACGGCGGACGCGGCCTTTTTCCAGATCGCGGACGCGGATTGGGATCGTGTGCTCGCGGTGAATCTGAAGGGGGCGATGGCCTGCGCGCGGGCGGCGGTGTGGCCCATGATCCGGCAGCGGAGCGGGCACATTGTGAACGTGAGCAGCTTCGCCGCGCGGGCGGGCACTCGCGGTCAGGCAGCGTACGCGGCGGCAAAGGCGGGCTTGACCGGCTTGACCCAGTCGCTGGCGGCGGAGCTGGGGTCGCGCAACGTGCGGGTGAACGCCGTTCTGCCCGGCGTGTTGCCGACGGCGATGACCGCGGGCCTCGACCCGGAGGCGCGGGAGCGCCTGGTGGCCGGAAACCTGTTGCGCCGGATGAATTCGGTGGACGAAGTCGCGGCCTTCATCGTGTTCCTGACCGGAATGCAAAACGTCTCCGCGCAGGTGTTTCAATTGGACAGCCGCCCGGCGCGGTGGACCTGAAAGGAGATACGCGTGCCGAGGTGGTTGAAGTCTGTGGTGGCGGTGCTGTTGCTTCCGTTGTGCGTGGGGGCGACGCAGGCCGTGGGCCAGGTGGTGCAGGCCGGATCGGCGGCGGACCGGTTCTGGGTGGCGCTGGTGGCGGGCGTGGCCTGTTGGGTGGTGGTTTATGCGCTGTTGCCGCGGCCGATGCGGCTGTACGTGCTCGGGCACGAGTTGACCCATGCCCTGGTGGCGTGGTTTTCCGGCCGCAAGGTGCGGCGGATTCGCGTGGGTCGGACTTCGGGCAGCGTCACGGTGGAGCGGGCGAACTGGGTGATCACGTTGGCGCCGTACTTCGTTCCGTTCTACGCGGCGCTGGTGGCGCTGTCGTTCTCGGTGGGGAATCTCTTCCTGGGCTGGGAGCCGTACGTCGCGTGGTTTCACCTTTTGCTCGGCGCGGCGTATGCTTTTCACGTGACGTTCACGGCGCATGCGCTGAGCACGCCGCAGTCCGACCTCGCCCGGGAGGGACCGTTCTTCGCGCTGGTGATGATTTGGTTGGGCAACGTGTTGGTGTTGTTGGTGGCGGTGCCGCTGCTGACGGCCGGGGTGAGCGTGCTCACGGCGCTGGGCTGGTGGCTGCACGATACCGGCCGGGTGTTGATCTGGCTGCAGCGCCTGTTCTGAAACCTCCGCCGGGGCGGCCAAGCGGCACGCGCTTTGCTAAGAAAATACTGCCCGCTGATGCCGATTGGCCGGCGGGTCGGTCCAAGCTGGCGGCGGGTGTCGAATGCCCCGCCAAAACGGCCGTTTTCCGGCCGGGAAACGAAGGAAAACGGATCGGGGCGCGGAGCCGCGTTGACAATGCTGGCGGTTTGCCTACCGTCACGCGAACCCGGCACCGGACAAGCCGTTAACAGGTATTTCTAGAGATTGTGGCCGCAAGAGACGATTACTTGCTCGATAGCCTGATCGAGATGGGGTACGTGACCAACGAGCAGTTGGCACCCGTTCGCGAACAGGCCGATTCCACTGGCGAGGGCGTGGTGGACACGCTGGTTGCCCAGGGGGTTTTGTCGGCCGCCATCGTGGCCCAGGCCAAAGCCACGCACTTCGGGGCCGAGTTCGTCAGCCTCGGCGAATTGCGCATCCCGGACGACGTCCTGGCAGCGGTGCGGCGCGACGTCGCCAAGCGCTTCAACATTGTCCCGGTCCGCAAAGAGGAGCACGGCTTGGTGGTTGCGATGGCCGATCCGTCGGACTTGGAAACGCTCGACGGCCTGTCGCACACCCTCAACACCGAGATCATCCCCGCGGTCGCCACCGCTGAGGACATCGAGGGCGCCATCGGCAAGTACTACGGCGTGCGCGAAGACTCCGTGTCCAAGATGATTCAGGACATCACGGAGGGCGAAGTCGAGGTCGGCAAGGTCGCCGAGGCCCAGACCGACGACGGTTCCACCGTGGACGCGGACGCGCCGATCATCAAGCTGGTCAACACGCTCATCGTCGAGGCGTTCAAAATGCGCGCCTCGGACATCCACTTGGAGCCGTTGGACAAGCGGTTCCGCGTGCGGTACCGGATCGACGGCATGCTGCACGAGATGAAGAGTCCGCCCAAGCGACTGCAGCCTTCGATCATCAGCCGCTTGAAGATCATGTCCAACATGTCCATCGCGGAACGGCGCATTCCACAGGACGGCCGCATCCAGGCCCAGGTGGGCGGCAAGATGATCGACCTGCGCGTGTCCTGTCTGCCCACGACACATGGCGAGAGCATCGTCATGCGCATCCTGGACAAGGAAGGGTTGAAATTGGGCCTGGCGGAGCTGGGCTTTTTCTCGGACGACCAGCAGACGTTCGAGCGATTGATCGGTCTGCCGGACGGCATTCTGCTGGTCACCGGGCCGACCGGTTCGGGCAAGACGACGACGCTTTACGCGGTGCTCAACTACATCAACCGCCCGGACCGCAAGATCATCACGGTCGAAGACCCGGTCGAGTACGTCTTGTCCGGCATCAACCAGGTGCACGTGAGCGAGTCGGTGGGGTTGACCTTCGCGCTGGCGTTGCGCGCCATGCTCCGCCAGGCGCCGAACGTGATCATGCTGGGCGAAATCCGCGACTTGGAGACCGCCACCATCGCGATCAACGCGTCGCTCACCGGTCACCTGGTTTTCTCGACGCTGCACACCAACGACGCGCCGAGCGCGGTGACCCGCCTGATCGACATCGGCGTGAAACCCTTCCTGGTGGCGTCCTCCACCCGCGCCCTGATCGCCCAACGGTTGGTCCGCAAGATCTGCAAAAAATGCATCCAGCCGTACACGCCCACCGAACACGAATTGCGCGCGCTGGGCATCGACCAGGCGAAGGCGGCGGCGGCGACCTTCCGCAAAGGCAAAGGCTGTGGCGACTGCAACAAGACCGGGTGCCGGGGCCGCATGGGCATCTTCGAGATGTTCGTGATCGAGGACGACGTGCGGAAGCTGATTTACGAAAAGGTGCCGGCCACGGTCCTGCGCAGCCGCGCCCGCGAACTGGGCATGCGCACGTTGCGCGAGGACGGCACCCGCAAAGTGCTGGCCGGGCTCACGACGCCGGATGAGGTCATCCGCGCCACGTCCATGGATGCCGATTAGACCCTTTCCCGTGCGCCCTCCTTGCCGTCAAACCCAGCCCTGGCCGGCTTCCCGCGGGTGGGGCCGTCTCCCGGTCGGCGGCGGCTCGGTGCGGGCCGGACGCCAGTGATTTCGATATGTCGTACTCCATGTCCGATCTGTTGCAGTTGGTGGTGCAGGAAAACGCCGCCGACTTGCACATCCGGGTAGGTGTTCCGCCCGTCATCCGCCTCCACGGCATTCTCCACAGGGTCGAAGGCCCTCTCCTCAAGCCGGAAGACACGGAAGAGTTGATGCGGACGATCACGTCCGAGGAGAACGTCCAGCAGGTGCGCGAGCGCGGCACGGCGGACTTCGGATTCGCGTTCGGCGAACTGGCGCGTTTCCGGGTGAGCGTGTTCAAGGAGAAAGGACGTTTCGGCGTCGTCGCCCGTCAGATTCCGAACAAGATGCTGACCTTGGAGCAGATCGGGTTGCCTCCCTCCTCGAAGGAATTGTTGTACAAGCCGCGCGGCCTGGTGCTCGTCACCGGCCCGACCGGTTCGGGCAAGACCACCACGCTGGCCTCGATGATCAATATCATCAACGAGGAGCGCGATGATGCGCACATCATTACCATCGAGGATCCGATCGAGTACTACCACACGCACAAGAAGGCGCTGATCACGCAGCGCGAGGTGAACGTGGACGTGCCGAACTTCGCGGAAGCGCTTCGCCGGGCGCTGCGCCAGGACCCCGACGTCATGATGGTGGGTGAAATGCGCGACCTGGAGACGATCGACGCGGCCATCACCGCGGCCGAAACGGGCCACTTGGTGTTCGGCACGCTGCACACCACCGGCGCCGCGAAGACGATCGACCGTGTGGTCAACGCCTTCCCGGTCACCCAGCAGGAACAGATTCGCATCCAGCTTTCGACGGTGCTCCAGGCGGTGATCTCCCAACTGTTGCTGCCGCGCTGCGACAAGCCGGGCCGCGTGGCGATCTTCGAGATCATGATCAACACCCCCTCCATCGCCGCGCTGATCCGCGACAACAAGTCGTTCCGCATCCAGTCGGACATCCAGACCGGCGCGAAGTACGGCATGGTGACGCTCGACAGCTTCCTGCTCGACAAATACAACCAGGGCATGATCTCGCAGGAGGAAGTCATCACCAAATCCCAGGACCCCGTCACCATCCTGCAGAAGCTGCAGGAACTGGAGGCCGGCAAGACCCTCGAGCAGATTGAGGGAGGGAAGTAGTTCATGGCAGACGTTATTTCGCATCCCCTGATCGGCATCATCCGCGAGCGCGGATTGATCGACGACATGCAGCTCGAGGAGGTGACGGCGGAGCACGAGCGCACCGGCCGACCGTTCAACGAAATCCTGGTGGATTACGGGCTGATCGACAACGAGACCCAGCTTCAGCTCATCGCCGAGTACCTGGGCACCGAGGTCGTCAACTTGGGCGAAGTCGAGTTCACCCCGGAGCTCGTCGAGGCCGTTCCCGCGGCCACGGCCCGGATGTACCAATGCCTCCCGGTCAGCCTGTACGGCGACACCCTGCGGGTCGCCTTGGTGGACCCCCTGAACGCGGGCGCGGTGGACGAACTCGGGTTCTCCACCGGCAAACAGGTCCAGGTGGTCGTGGCCGACCCCGCCCAGATCACCAAGCTCATCGAAAAACACTACCCCCAGGAAACCGGGGGCATGGGCGACCTGCTCAAAGAGCTGGGCCTCGCCGAAGACATCGGCAAGGAAGTCGCCGAGGTTTCCGCCGGCACGTTGGACCTGGCGAACCTGGCCGGCGAGGCGCCGATCATCAAGTTCGTGAACCTGGTGTTGCTCCAGGCCATCCAGGACCGCGCGAGCGACATTCACTTCGAGCCGTTCGAGGACGAGTTCAAGATTCGGTACCGCGTGGATGGCGCGCTTTACGAGATGTCGCCGCCGCCCAAGCACCTGGCGCTGCCGGTGACCTCGCGCCTGAAGATTCTGGCGAACCTGGACATCTCCGAACGCCGGCTCCCGCAGGACGGGCGCATCTCGATGAACATCAGTGGCCGCCAGGTTGATCTACGCGTTTCGTCGCTCCCGACCCAGTTCGGCGAATCGGTGGTGCTCCGCGTGCTCGACCGCTCCGCCCTCCAGCTCGAACTCGAGAACCTCGGTTTTCCCAAGGCGATCCTCGACTACACCGCCGAGGCGATCCAGCAGCCCAACGGCATCTTCATCGTCACCGGGCCGACCGGTTGCGGCAAAACGACGACCTTGTACTCCTGTCTAAGACGGGTGAACATGATCGACTCGAAACTGCTGACGGTGGAAGACCCGGTCGAGTTCGACATCGAAGGCATCATGCAGGTGCCCGTCCACGAAGCGGTGGGCATGACTTTCGCCAAAGCCCTGCGCTCCTTCCTCCGTCAGGATCCGGACATCATCATGTTGGGTGAAATGCGTGACTTGGAAACGTCGCAGGTGGCCATTCAGGCCTCCCTGACCGGTCACTTGGTGCTGAGCACCCTGCACACCAACGATGCCCCCGGCGCCGTCACCCGCTTGGTGGACATGGGCGTGGAACCCTTCCTCATTTCCTCGACGCTGCTGGCCGTGCTCGGCCAGCGCCTGGTCCGCACGATCTGCAAAAAGTGCCGCACGCCGTTCGAACCCACCGAAGCCCAGCTTTCCCTGCTCAACCTCTCCCCGCACGACCTCGGCGACAAAGTCTTCTATTACGGCCGCGGCTGCAAAGAGTGCAACGACACCGGCTACAAAGGCCGCAAAGGCATTTTCGAGCTGCTTCCGATTTCCGACCCCGTCCGCCTGCTCATCAACGATCGCGCCCCCACGGTGGTGATCCGCCAGAAGGCGGTCGAGCTGGGCATGGTGCCGCTCCGCGAAGACGGCCTCCGCACCATCTTTGACGGCGCGACCACCGTGGAGGAAATCCTCAAATACACCTAGAGTCCGGAGGTACGTTATGGCGAAGTTCAACTACGTGGCGATGGATTCCCGCGGCAAGGAAACCAAGGGAACCCTCGAGGTGGGCAACCAGAGCGAGGCCATCAACCGCCTCAAGGAAATGGGCTACTTCCCCACCAAGGTGGTCGAGGCGAAGGAAACCAAGGAGAAGGGCGGCAAGAAGCCCAAAGGCGGCGGCGCCAAGGCCGAAAGCAAAAAGGGGAAGGGCCTCAGCCTCAACATCAGAATCCCCGGCTTGGGCGGCAAGGTGAAACCCAAAGTCATGACCGCCTTCACCCGCCAGCTCGCCACGCTGGTGGACGCCGGCCTGCCCTTGCTGCGCGGGATGCGCGTGCTCGAAAAACAGGAGCGCAACCCGACGCTCAAGAAGGTCATCGGCGACATCGCCGTCTCCATCGAAGGCGGCAGCACCTTCTCCGAGGCGCTGGCGCAGCACCCGAAGATTTTCAACCGGCTCTACGTGAACATGGTCAAGGCCGGCGAACTGGGCGGCGTGCTGGAAGTCGTCCTCAACCGCCTCTCCGAGTTCATGGAAAAGGCCCAGAAGATCAAGGGCAAAGTCGTCTCCGCCATGTTCTATCCCGCGGCGGTCATGATCGTCGCCGTGGTCATTTTGGGCGTGCTGATGGTGTTCGTCGTGCCCAAGTTCGAGTCGATCTTCGCGGACATGCTCGGCGGCGCCAAACTGCCCGGCTTCACCCGGTTCGTCCTCGACATCGCCAACGCCATCAAGAGCCGGACCATCGTCCTCATCGACAACCCGCCCTACTTCTACCCGGGGCCGGTCATCTGGGGGTTGGTGGCCTTCGTGATCCTGTTGCGCCTGGCGCTCAAGACCAAGAAAGGCCGCTGGTACTTCGACAAGTTCAAGCTCGTCATGCCCGTCCTCGGGCCGGTCATCTCGAAGGTGGCCATCGCCCGGTTCACCCGCACCCTCGGCACCCTGGTCAGCAGCGGCGTGCCGATCCTCCAGGCCCTCACGATCGTCAAGGAAACCTCCGGCAACGTGGTCGTCGGCAACGCCGTCGCCAAGGTCCACGAAAGCGTCAAGGAGGGCGAAACCATCACCGCCCCCCTCGACGGCTCGGCCGTCTTTCCGCCGATGGTCATCAGCATGGTGGACGTCGGCGAGCAAACGGGCGCCCTGCCCGAAATGCTCATGAAGATCGCGGACACCTACGAAGACGAGGTGGACAACGCGGTCTCCGCCATGACCTCCCTGATCGAGCCGATCATGATCGTTTTTCTCGCCGTCATCGTCGGCAGCATCGTCATCGCCCTGTTCATGCCCTTGATCGAAATGATCAACCAATTGGGTGGCGACGCTGGCTCGCGCGGCGGTGGCGAAGATTGACCTTACGGCCAGGCTGAGATTCCGCGCAGACCGCCGGGCAAAAGCTTCGGCGGCCTGTTGCATTTGCGGGACCGGACAGCGGCCTCGCCCACGAACCCACGATGCACCACCCGTCCCAGACACTCCGCGCCCTCGGCCTCGACCTCGGCGGCACCAAAATGGCCGTCGCGGCCGTGGATGGCACCGGCACGATTCACGCCCGAACGACGCTCCCCACCGAAGCGGAACGCGGCTTCGACCGCGCCGTGTCGCGCCTGGCGAACGCCCTCGACGCCATCCTTGCCCAGGCCGGCTGGCCGGCCGGTGACGTGCGCGGAATCGGCATCGGCTGCGCCGGCCCGGTGGATCCGGCGTGCGGACTCATCGACAATCCCTACACCCTCACCGGTTGGAACGGGTGCGACATCGTCACGCCGCTGCGGCAGCGGTTTGGCGTGCCGGTGCGGCTGGAAAACGACGCCGATGCCGCCGCGTTGGGCGAGTGCTTTGTCGGTGCCGGGCGGGGATTCGATCCCGTCGTGATGCTCACGTTCGGCACCGGGGTCGGGGGCGCGGCCATCGTGCACGGGGTC
>JAKCAB010000756.1 GCA_021839785.1 bacterium
CGCGGCCAGCACAGCACGCTGGCGCAGATTCGCGACTTGGAGGCGAGCCTGCCTTTCCCGCTGTTGGGCGTGGACAGCGACAACGGCGGCGGAGTTCATCAACCATCATCTGGTGGCCTACCTGGGCCAGCGCCCCAAGCCCGTCCTCTTCACCCGCGCCCGGGCTTACCAGAAGAACGACAACGCCCACGTCGAGCAGCGCAACTGGACGCGCGTCCGCCAGCACTTCGGCTACGAACGCTACGACAACCCCGCCGTCGCGCCCCTGATCAACACCCTCTGCCAGGGGGCGCTGGGCGATCTGCTCAATCACTTCCTCCCCACGCTTAAGCTGGAAGCCAAAGTGCGCCAAGGCGAACGGATCGTGCGGAAGTATGGCGAGCCCCAAACCCCGTATGCCCGGGCGCTGGCCGCCCAGGAAGTCAGCCCGGAGCAAAAGACCGGCCTCCAAACGCACCACGCCCGCCTCAACCCCTTCCAACTCGGCCGCGACCTCGAAACCCAAAAGAAACGAATCGAAGCCCGTCGTCGTCTGGAGGCTTGAAACCCGACGCGCCTTGGGCTATCTCACCGCACCCCCAAAAACGGGAGCGAGGGAGGCCGGCCGGCCCGCAGGCCCCGGCTTCCTTCGTTTCCAAAGGGGGGAAAGAATGGGTAACACCCATTTCGGCGCAACGGGTCACCTCCCGCCCCGCCGCCGGGTAACAGTTACTTTTGGCGCACAACGCGTGCAGCCGCTGGTTCCCGCGCGTGAAAGTCCCCTCCGCTCGCCGGCGTCGGCCGCGCGGTGCCCGTTCAATCCTCGGGTTTGGATTCGCGGGCGAGGAGATCCCGCACGGCATCGGCCAGCGGTTTGGCCTCGTACAGCATGGCGTACACCTCGTCGATGATCGGCGCCGGCACGCCCCGCTGGCTGGCCAATTGGCGCGCGGCTTTCGCGGTCGGGTAACCCTCGGCCACGCTCACGGACCGGGCCAGCAAGCCGGCCAGCGGTTCGCCGCGGCCAAGGCGTTCGCCCAAGGTGCGGTTGCGGCTCAGCGGCGAAAAGCAGGTCACCACCAGGTCGCCCAGGCCGCTCAGGCCACTGAAGGTTTCGGGTCGCGCGCCGCAGGCCACGCCCAGGCGCCGCATTTCCGCGATGCCGCGCGTCACCAGCGCCGCCTTCGAGTTGTCGCCGTAACCGAGTCCGTCACAAAGCCCCGCCGCAATGGCGATGACGTTCTTGAGCGCGCCACCCAACTCGACTCCGCTCGTGTCGGTGCTGGTGTAAATGCGAAAGGCAGGTCGATGAAAGAGCTTTTGCACCAGTTCTGCCGTGCCGGTCGAATCGCTGACGGCCACGGCGGCGGTGGGCACCCCGCGGGCGACTTCCAGGGCCAGGGTGGGGCCGGACAAGGCCGCGATCCGCGCCGCTGGCGCGGTCTGGCGCAGCACGCTGCTCATGGTGAGGCCAGTCGCGAATTCGATGCCTTTGGTTACGCTGACCACCACGCCTTGAAAGCTCGTCAAGGCTTGCGTCACTTCGCGGAACGCCTTCGAAGGCACCGCCACCACCACGCATTCGGCGTCGGGCCAGGCTTCGCCGGGCGAATCTACTGCGCGCAGGCCCGCCCCGACTTCCACGCCGGGCAGGTACTTCTCGTTCCGACCCGTCTGGGCCAGGAGTTGCAGGTTGGCGTGGTCGTGGTCCCAGAGCACGAGTTCGTGTCCGTCCGTGCGCAGCAGCCGGGCGATCGCAGTGCCCCAGGCACCGGCGCCGAGAATGGCGATTTTCATGACTTAGGTTTAACAGCCGTCTTTGCGCGGCCTAAGCGATGCTCGGTGCCGGCCAGCAGCCGCTGAATGTTGGTCCGGTGTTTGTAGATCGCCATCGCGCTGAGGACACACGCCACGCCGATCAAGAGACCGCTCCCGCGCGTCGCCCACACCGCCGCGGGCAACGCCACGGCGGACGCGATGGAAGCCAGCGAAACGTATCGGCTCGCCGCAAAGACCAGCAACCAAACCGCCAGGCACAGGCCCAGCGCCGCCGGCATCAGCACCAGCAGGACCCCGGCCGAGGTCGCGATGCCTTTGCCGCCTTTGAAGCGCAGCCAGCAGGTGTAGTTGTGGCCAAGAATCGCCGCGACCCCGGCGATGACCGCCAACGGCTGCGAGCCGCTTCGCAGGTTGCCCCCATCGCTTAACGCCGCCGCTGCCAATGGCAAAACCCAGCACGCCAACGCGCCTTTGAGCGCGTCCACCGCCAGCACGAAGCTCCCGGCCGCCTTGCCGAGGACGCGAAATGCGTTGGTGGCCCCGATGTTTCCGCTGCCCGCGGCGCGGATGTCCACGCCGCGCGCACGCGCCACCAGGTAGCCGGTGGGGAGGCTCCCCAACAGATAACCGGCAAGGGCGACGGCGAGATACACCCACGTTGGCACGCGGCCAATGTAGTGAAGCGGCGAATCGTCCAGCAAGCGCGTTTGGGGCCGGGCTGCCGCGCGGCGCAGATGTAGATGCTTCGCCGGCACGCAAAAAAGCCTTGCTAACCGGGCGATGGCTCAGTATCGCGATGCCCGCGTTCTCGCCAGCCCAAAGGGCCGCGTCAGGGCGTCCGCCTCGTTTATGCTGAAATGCTACGAATTGGTCGGCTTCATGCCGCCCGCGCTCTCGCAGGAGATCCTGGAGTTCGCCTACCATTCCGACAAACCGCTTTACCGCGTGGTCCTCGCGGCCGTGGCCGAAGCCAGCCGGGTGCGCCCGGCGTTTCTCGAACGCAAGCCCCGCGTCCAGCGTCACGCCGAGA
>JAKCAB010000031.1 GCA_021839785.1 bacterium
GCGCGTTTTCCTGGATTACAACCCGTGGGATACCCAGACGCGCCGTGAAGGCCAGGACGACTTGGATGCGCTGGTCACGATGGCGGCAGCGCTTGCCGCCGACGGCCTGTTCCTCGACACAATGGATCGCGGGGCGGAGGCGTTCCGGGCCAAGCTTGACGCTGCTCGCCCCGGCGTGGCGCTCGAAAGCGAGGGTGCCCTGCCGTTGGAGCGCGTTCGCGACCATCATTTGAGCTGGGCGCAGTGGTTCGACGACAGCGAGGCCCCAGGCGTGCTCCGTAACAAGCGGTTCGAGCGCCGCCACCAGCAGCACCAGATCAAACGCTGGGACCACGACCACACCGGCGAAATCCACGCCGCCTGGATGAACGGCAGCGGAATGCTGATTTGGGAAAACGTCTTCGGCACCTGGAATGGCTGGTGCGACCGCGACAAGTCCATTTTGCGCTCGATGCTGCCGATCCAGCGCCGTTACGCCGCCTGGTTTTCCGGCGAAAACTGGACTCCGTTGGTTCCGACCCGCCAGGCCGGACTTTACGCCAGCCGGTGGGAATCGGCGGGCGTCCGGGTCTGGACCTTGGTAAACCGCACTGAAGACGACGTGAAGGGCGAGTTGTTCGAGGCGCCTTTCGGTGATGGCGAGCATGTCTGGGACGCCATCATTGGCCAGCCCGCGATGGTGGGGCGCCCGATGGCGGCACGCCCGGAGCGCCCCGACCCGGCCAGCGCGGCGCCGGTCATGCCCGTGGTAGGTTTCGTGCCGCCGCGTGGCCTCGGCTGTTTCGTTGCCGGACGGCCGGAGGCGATGGGCGCGGACTTCACCGACTTCCTAGCCAGCCAGCGCGAAATCCTGAAGCGCGCCAACTGGAGCACCCGCTTTCCGGAGCGCCGGGCTGTCTTGCGCAAATCGCCAGCCACAGTGCCGATTGCACGCGTGAAACTGCCGGCAGGCATGGTCGCGATCGACGGCGGCAAGGTGCGGATGAAAACCGAGTTCCGCGTTCGCGAATGCGGGTTTTACGAATCCACGGACGCGCATTTCAACACGCGGTTTCCGCCGCTGCACCAGCCGATCACGTTCGAACGCGAAGTGGAACTGAAGCCGTTTGCCTTGGACCTCACGCCGGTCACCAACGCGCGCTTCGCGGAATTTCTCCGGGCCAGCGGCTACCGCCCCCTCCACGCGCATTGCTTCCTCGCGCACTGGATCGATGGCGCGCCGCCGCCTGGCAAGGCGGAGCACCCGGTCGTGTACGTGGATCTCGACGATGCGCGGGCCTTCGCGCGCTGGGCGGGCAAGCGCCTGCCCACGGAAGCCGAATGGCAGTACGCCGCGCAAGGCAGCGACGGCCGCCGGTATCCGTGGGGCGCGACGATGGAACCGGGTCGCTGCAACGGGGGCGAAACCGGCGATACCACGCCGGTGCAGGCGTTCCCGGAAGGCCGCTCGCCGTTTGGGTGTTTCGACATGTGCGGCAACGTCTGGCAGTGGACCGAGAGCGAACGCAGCGACGGCCGGACGCGGTTTGCGATCCTGCGGGGCGGGAGCTTTTACCGGCACGGCGGTTCGGCGTGGTACTTCGACGAAGGGCCACAACCCGCCAACTTCGCCGCGAAGGCACTGTTGTCGTGGCCCGGACTGGATCGCTGCGCGACCGTCGGTTTTCGCTGTGCCGTCGATCTCGCGACCTGAACCGATCAGATCACTCGCCACCTGCGAATCGAAGAGCCGCGGGAAAAGTTCTTCTTTGCGCTCGTTGGTTGACCCGCATCAAAGCGTCGCCGGCCGGGTTTCGCTAAATTGATTTGATGAACGGAACTGTGAACGACCGCGAGATCGACGTCCGCACACTGCCTGGCCGAAATCGGCATGCGACGATCTTCGCGACCTGGAACGCCCTCGAGGCGGACGCAGCCATGCTGCTCGTGAACGACCACGACCCCGTGCCGCTTTACTACCAGTTCGCCTGCGAGCATGGCGGGACGTTTCGCTGGGAGTACCTGGAGCAGGGTCCCGAGACCTGGCGGGTGCGGATCACCAAAGGTCCGTTTGCCGACCCCGGCTACGTGCCCACGGCGAAAAGGGCGCGGCCGGAGCCGGCTCCTTCGCAAGCCACCGCGCCGGTCGTGCTCGACGTGCGCCCGATTTTCGCGCGTGGCGAAACGCCCTGCGACGCCATCGACACCGCCGTCGCGAGCGTCGCGCCGGGCCAGTCGCTGATGTTGCTCGTGCCGTTCGAGCCAGTGCCGCTCTATGCGAAGTTGCGCGCCCAGGGTTTCACGAGCCAAACCGAGCAACTCGACGACGGCACCTGGCGGATCCAGTTTTTGCGCGGACAAGACGCAACTTCGCCGGTGAAGGTCGCGTGCGGTTGCGGGTACGATTGAGCCGGGTGGCACAGCCGCCATCAGTCGTGGCTCCCTCCGGCGGTGGCCGTGCAAACGGCTGCGCAAACGGTCGGTTGCCTTGGTTTGGCGCCCGCCCTAGCCTCGGGGCGGCATGGGCCTGCCCGGACTCAAGTCAAATTCTGATCTCGCCAAGTACTCGCTCCTGAAGCCAGGCGCGGCGGCGGCGTTTCGCCTGGCGTTGCGGAACGAGCGCCTTTCGGCGGACGAACTGGAGGCGGTGTATTGGAGCCGCCTGCGCGCGCTGCTCGAATACACTTATCGAAAGACGCGGTATTACCGCCGCCGTTTTGAGGAGCCGGGTCCGCGACCCGACGAGATCCGCAACGCAAACGACTTCGCCGGCGTGCCGGTGTTGACCCGACAGGATCTGCACG
>JAKCAB010000069.1 GCA_021839785.1 bacterium
CTGGCCGGGAAACGTGCGCGAATTGAAGAGCACGGTGGATCGGCTGGTGTTGTTGTTTGACGGGCCGGTGCTGCGCGAACCGTGGTGGGAGATTCCGGAAACGCGGCTTGCGGAACCGAGTCTTGCCGCCGCGCCGGCAGTCGAAGCCAGGGCAATGGCCACGCCGGTCGAGGCGTCCGCGTCAGCGCCCACGCCACCGACGCCGGCTTCCGCCTTCGAGCCCGGCCTCGGTTTGCCGAACACGAAACAGAAACTCGCCCTCGCGAAAAAACTGCTGGCGGAAAGCGACAATAACTACAGTTGGGTTGCCGGCCAGCTTGGCATTAACACCTCCACGCTCTGGCGCTGGCGCAAGGCGGGCAAGCTCGCGTAGCCGCCCCCGGCCCTCTCATGCACGACCTCCTCAAAGCCGCAGTCATCCTTCCCGGCTACCTCGTCGTGGCACCGGTGCTGGGTTGGCTGTTATCGCGGAACCGTCTGCTGGAACGGGCCGCGCTGGCGCTGCTGGTCTTCATGCCGTCGTGGGTGCCTGGGAAACTAACTCTGATGCTCGACTCAGTGGAGTTTTACCGGGGCCACACCAAGGGCTTTGAAGCCTCGCTCATTGAAATCGTCGCCGTGGCACTCATCGTGAGCGCCGCCCTCCGACGCGAGCGCGGCTTCCGCTGGTTGCCGCCTGGCGTGTGGCTCTATCTCGCCTGGTGCGCGCTAAGTTGCCTCTCGATTTTCGGCGCAACCAACAAGACCTACACGCTGATGGCGGCGGTGAAGTTCACCAAAGTCGTGCTGGTGTTCATCGGGGCATTTCAAGCGCTCCGCGACGAGGAAGACCTCCGTTGGCTGCTGCACACGCTGGCGTTCAGCCTGGCGCTGCAGGCGCTGGTCGGCCTCAAGATGCGCTATCTCGACGGCCGCTGGCAGGTGCACGGCTGGTTCGAACATCAAAATCCGATGGCCATGTGGGCCTACTTGTGCGCGCTGCCATTGCTTTCCGTCGCCTTGGCACCGCAAACCAACCGTCGCGACACGTTCGTGTACCTGGCCGGCGTGGCGGCGGCGGCGTTGCTGATTCTCCTCTCCGTTTCCCGCGCGGCGCTCGCGGCGTTTGTCTTGGGCGCTGGGGCAATCGTCGTGCTGGCGGCGGCGCGTGGGTTCTCCTGGAAGCTCGCGCGCATTTGCGCCGTCGGCGCGTTGGGTGCACTGCTCGCCGGGTTGCTGGCGCTGGACTCGGTCATGGCGCGGGCCAGCGAAGCTACCTCCCATGACGAGGAGCAGGATTTGCGCGCCATCCTCAATGCCCAGTCCAAGGCCATGCTGCATGACCATCCGCTCGGCGTCGGTTGGAACAACTTCGGCGTGGTCAACAGCCTGCCGCACGAGAAGTACGCGCAAATCCTGATGGACTGGGATGAGAGCCGCGGCTTCCGGATCTACGACGAGAACTACTACGCGTGTCCCCTCACGGAGAGCCTCTACTGGCTGTTGCTGGCAGAGACCGGCTACCTCGGTTTCGCCAGCTTCGTGATCTTCCTGGCAGCGACCCTCTGGTGGGCGGCGCGCACGACACTGGCTTACTGGCGCACCGCCGCAGGTTACTTCGCCGCCGGACTGCTGGTCGCGCTCGCGCTGACTTACCTTCACGGCACGGTGGAACGCGTGCTGACGCAGACCAAGAACCTCTCGATGTGGCTCATCCTGGCGGGCTGTCTGGCACGCCTCGAATTCAACCGCCGACGCGGGCTGGTCCTGGCGCCGATCGCGGCACTTGCTGGGTCACTCGCGAATCCCCGAGCCGCGCAAGCGCGCTGGTTGGGCGCCGCAACCGCACCGGCAATATGACCACGCTGCTCCAACCAGCCCCCCGTCCAGACGCCGCCGTCCAGAAAGGTCCGCGCGGCACGCCGTCGGCCGTCCGACGACCGCGGGTGCTCCTGCTCGCCGAAGCCGCGAACCCTCGCTTGTTCAGCGTCTCGCTCATCGGGTGGAGTTTCGCCCAGGCGCTCGCCGAGGTGGCCGACGTACACCTCGTCTCGGAGGAACGCAACCGGGCAGACATCCTCGCAGCCGGATTGGGTAAGTTGGCATTCACCGCCATCGACAATCGCCGCTGGCAGGGCCTCGCCTGGAACGTCAGCCGGCTGCTCCGGGGCGGCACCACCCTGGGTTGGAGTACTTACTCTGCCTTCGCGGCGCTGGCCTATCCGTTTTTCGAGCGCGGCGTTTGGCGCACGTTTGGCGATCGACTCCGGCGCGGCGAATTCGATGTAGTCCACCGGATCACGCCCAACTCACCAGCCGTGCCGAGTCTGCTGGCCCGGCGTTGCGCGGACGCCGGCGTGCCGTTCGTTCTTGGTCCACTCAACGGTGGCGTGCCGTGGCCCAAGGAATTTCCCGAACTGCGCCGCGCCGAACGCGAATGGCTCAGCCCGCTGCGACGCCTCTCGCAACGACTGCCCGGCTACAACGCGACGCGCGCCCACGCCGCCGCGATCTTGATCGGCGCCCGCACCGCGCTGGCGGAAATTTCCGAACGTCATCGCCACAAGTGCGTGTTGCTTTCGGAGAACGCCATTGACCGCGCCCGTTTTCCGCGCACGGAACCGACCGCGCTCACGACGCCGCTGCGCGTGGCCTTCGTCGGCCGCCTCGTTCCGCTGAAAGGCGTGGACATGCTGCTCGCCGCCGCCGCCCCGCTCGCCCGCGAAGGCAAACTCGTTCTCGACATCATCGGGGACGGCCCAGAGTTGCCGCGACTCAAAGACCTGGCCGCCAGCCTCGACAT
>JAKCAB010000466.1 GCA_021839785.1 bacterium
CCCGCGTCGTAAGCCGCATGGGAAAGCGGCGCTCCGCCGGCGGGCTGAGGACCGCTCACCCTCCAGCGCGGGAAACAAAAAGGCGCACTTCGCGGTGCGCCTGGGTCGGAAAAGTTGGACTCGCGCTCAGTTCGCGCGGGCGGAACTGATGCTGGCCATGTAGTTCACGTCGATCTTGTTCACCGGCGTGTTGGACGGCAGCGCCTTGTTGCGTGCCGGCGTGCCCACCGAGTCCTTCCACTTGTGGATTTCTGAATGGCCGTCGCCGAAGGCAATGCCACAGGCCAGACCGTGGGCGGTGCTGGGGAAGTCCACCCAGCGGGCGATGCTGCAGGAGGTGCCAAAGCCACCGTCGTTCAAGCTGAGCGGTTCCTCGTCAATGATGGTGAAGGTCTGCGTCGGTCCGGGCGCGGACATGTCCGAGGTCTTGCCGAAGGTTTTCCACGGCGAGTTGCGGCGGTGGCCGTGGTTGCCGTCCAGCCAGGGGCCGTTGACGGCCAGCCGCGGGGCGCCGCTGTGGCCGCTGCCGCCGTCGAAACCGGGGCAGATGGTGCCCACGGCCTGGCTCATCGAGACCGAGCGGGCATTCGGCACCTTCTTGCCCTTCAGGGCCGGGTCGGTGCCTTGATAAAGCCCGATGCGCTTGTCTGCCGGGCAGTGGAAGATGTCCACGCTGTTGCCGCAATAATCGGCCAGCAGGGCGGTCTTCGGGTCGCGCAAGACGTCCTTGTTGAACTCCTGGGCGCCGCCCGGACCCGCCTGGCCGGGGCACCAGTTGTGGCCCGGCGTGGTGGTGCCGTCGTCGGGGTTGGGCGGGAAGAAGTCCGAGAAGTCGCCCGTGTACATGAAAATGGCCTTCATGAGCTGGTTGCCGTTGTTCATGCACAGGATGCCGGTGGCCTTGGACTTGGCGCGGGCCAGCGCCGGCAGGAGCATGCCCGCCAAAATGGCGATGATCGCGATGACCACCAGGAGTTCGATGAGGGTGAACCCCGATCGAGCCTGGGCTTTGCGCAGTTGGGTCAGTTTCATAGCTTGCGTCGTTGACTACACAGTGGCGTTCAATTCAGTCGGCTTTATTACTCGCCAATCGCTTTCTGGTCAAATCGTATTCTCGCCAGCGGGGGGAGCAACTGTGCGTCTTCGTGCACAGCGAAGACCCAATGAAACGCGGGCTGCTGTGGTAGGGCGCCGCTGAGCCGGCGCCGCCTGGCCGACGCGCAGGTCGGCCCTACCGTGGGTAGGGCGCTGCTGTGTCAGCGCCAGCCGGCCGACGCGCAGGTCGGCCCCACCGCTCAAGGCGCCGAACGCGCGCGGTAATAGCGCACGCCGTTTCCCGCCGCCGCGGCATCCTCGTACTCGACCGTGCCGGTGGGATTGTCCAGCGTCTTCAGGTCCGACCAACCCGCCAGGTCGGGGCTGGTTTGCAGGCGCACCCGCCCGCCCGCCGGTCCGGTGAGCCGGAGCCGGAAGGCACCGGTGACTGTGAAGCCCAGACTGGTCAGGGAGAGGGCGTCGTCGTCCACGAGGGTCACCGCGGCCTGCACGCGATCACCTGGCGTGACGTTCACGTAGCCGCTGAGATTGAGGTCGATGGTTTTCTCCGGTTCGGGTTTTGTGTCCGGCAGGATGGTGACTAGGAAAGTGCGGTTGGTCTGACCCGGCGAAAAGATCAGGGTGCCAGTCGTGGGCACGTAATCCTGCCCCGGCGTGGCGGTGCCGCCACTCGTCGCGTAGTCCACAAAGATGGTTTGTCCATAAGGCTTGGTGAGGTGCACGTCCACGGTCACGCTGCCGGCGCCTTCGGCGACGCGGTAATCGGCGGCGCCGAAGTTCACGGTGGGCAGATCGTTGTCGATGATTTCGAGCATGGCGGTGGCGGGCGTGCCCAGGAGCGCGTTGGTGGGGCTGCTGAGCTTCAGCAGCACCGTCTCGGTGGTTTCGTCCAAGGAATCGTCGAGGATGGGCACCGCGATGGTCTTGGCGGTCTGTCCAGGACTGAATTCCAGCACGCCGGTGACGGCTACGAAGTCGAGTCCGGCGGTGGCTGTGCCGTTGGTCACGGCGTAGGCCACGCTTACTGCCTGGCCGGAAGGCGCGCTCAAGGTCACGTTTACCAACCCGGTGCCGTCACCTTCGCCCACGCTGAACCGGTCGCTGCTGAACGCCAGCGTGGCCCGGTCGTTGTCAAGGAGGGTCACCGTCAGCGGCGGGCCCGGCACGACGTCCACAGGATTGAGGAACGCGACCTGGAACTGCTCGTTCAGTTCCACCAGCGCGTCGTCCCGGATGGTGACGGAAGCGGTGCGGTTGGTGATGCCTGGCGGGAAGATCAGCGTGTTGGTGGCCGCCGTGAAATCACTGCCGGCGGTGGCGGTGAGTTCCTGGGTCGCGTAATCCACGCGCACTTCGCGGCTGCTCATCGGGTAATCGAGGTTCACGGCGACCGTCAACGTGCGGTTGCCCTCGACGACGTTGGTTTCGGCGACCGCGAACCGGACCGGCGGCGGCGGGGTGGTGTCCAGAAAGATCCAGTCGTTCACCACCGCGGAGACGTTGCCGTAAGGATCCTGGAACTGCGCATAAACGAACCGCGTGGCCACGCCGGCGGGGAGTTGCCAGACCCTGTTGGTGGCGAAGGGTTCCCAGCCATTCAAGGTGGCGCCGTCGTTGCTCAGCCGCATCTGCGCCACCGTGCCGCAGTTGTCGGCGGCGCCGAGCGTGAGCGTGACGTTGCGGTTGGTGGTGAAGGTCGCGCCGCCATTGATCGTGACCATGCCGG